>CADBUD010000059.1 GCA_902797785.1 uncultured Lachnospiraceae bacterium | reverse complement strand
ATTCTGCATCACCTCGCGCCCATTGCCTCGGATTTTCTGTGACTTTCGCTGCGCTTCACTCACAAAAAATACCTTGTGGGAGAATAATGGTGAACTGTTACGTGAGAACAACAAAAATTGACAATAAAAATATCTTTCGGACTTTATTTTTTGTAAAAAATGAGCTATAATGGAAGAAGCGAGTATAGAAAGGTGGAAAAAGAGAGCCATTTGCTGTGAAACAGATCAGGATGGCTATAGGTGAACAGCTTGAAAAAGAATAAAAAAAGAAACAGAGGACTTCTGTTGCTTTTGCTCCTTCTTTTGATCACCGGATGCGGAGCAAAGAAATCCTCAGGGATTTCCTTAAGGAATGGTTCATCCTCAGTTATGGATACGGCGAAGGAGATGGATGATTCCGATGAGATTTCGTCGGATTCCCCACGGGAGGGGAGCATTTATGAGCACGAGACATCGGCGATGGTTCTCTCTGTAGATGTAGAGAAGCAGCAGGTCGGATTGATGGATCTGTTAGAGGGAAAGGAGCTTACCCTGACATGGTCAGGTGGGACGAAGGTATTCAGTGAGTATGATTCAGTTCTGTCCATGGCACAGGTCGAATTGGGAGAAATGGCAGAGATTCGTTATGATGTCGAGGCAGGGACATTAGTTTCGCTCCAGATTTCAAAGGATGCATGGGAGTACACAGATATTACAAATTACACCTGGGATAATGAAAATGAGATGTTCTTGATCGGAGATAGAAAGTACCGATATGACAGTCGGCTCCGTTTGTTTTCCGATGGAGAGGATTTTGAAATCTCTTCTTTGGTAGACGGAGATTCCTTTACCATGAGGGGCTATGATAATTATGTCTATTCCATTGTCCTGGATAAGGGACATGGGTATGTCCAGCTGGCAAATGATGATTACTTCATTGGAGGCTGGATGGAAATCGGGAATAAAGTCATGCGGGTCATCACAGAGGATATGCTGGTCGTCGTTCCGGAGGGGAGCTACACGATGACCGTATCCAATCACGGGGCCATCGGAAAAGAAGAAATTACTGTGGAGCGGGACAAAGAGTTGATGGTAGATGTCTCGAGATTTGAGGGAGAGCCGCCAAAGAGCGGACAGGTTCAGTTTCAGATCACGCCGGAGGAGGCGACGCTCTATTTGAATGGAGAGGTGGTCGATCAGGACGAGAAGCAGAATCTGGAGTATGGTACCTACCGCATCACATTAAAGGCTGCAGGTTATGAAACCATGTCACGCACCCTTTTGGTGCATAGTGAGGAAGCTGTGATATCCCTGGACATGACACAGCAGGCAGCGGCAGCATCCGACACGGCAGAAGCAGCCAGTGGTTCAGCTGTTCAGACGGCGACAGGTACGGCTCAGACGGCGACAGGTACGGCTCAGACAGCAGCCGGTAACACGGCAGCGGCCCGCACAGCAACAGGCAGCGCCCGGCAGACAGCAGGCAGTACCACCGCATCAGCAAATCAGAGTACATCAGGGAATTCCACAGGAAATACTTCTTCCTCTGGGACGAATACTTCTCAGAGTTTTTCCACAGAAACTGTCCCAACGAGCAATGATGCGGCAACAGCAGAGTATACGTACGATTCGGGAGACAGTGACCTGTTCGTAGATACCAACGAAGTCCAGACCATCGATGGATATAAGATATATGTCAAAGAGCCGGCAGATACAATTGTTTTCTTTGATGGAAATTATGCAGGAACCGTTCCGGCAGCGATTCCAAAGCAGAGCGGAGTCCATACGATTTCCCTGAAAAAATCAGGATGTGAGACAAGGACTTATACGGTGATGGTAAATGCAGATCATGAGGATCTGTTCTTATCCTATGAAGAATTACCTGCATCATAGGAAGAATATGAAATAAAAAAGAAATAAAATTAAGGAGGATATGAAGAAATGGATTACAAGGCAAATTATGAGGAGTGGCTTTCCAACCCGTATTTCGATGAGGATACGAAAGCAGAATTAAAAGGAATCGCAGACAATGAGGCAGAGATTGAGGATCGTTTTTACCGTTCTTTAGAGTTTGGCACTGCAGGACTTCGAGGAGTCATCGGCGCAGGGACGAACCGCATGAATATTTACACGGTCCGCAAGACGACACAGGGTCTTGCAAATTATATTTCAAATGTAAACGGGCAGGAAAAGGGAGTAGCGATTGCTTACGATTCGAGGAGGATGTCACCGGAGTTTGCGGATGAAGCAGCGTTGTGTCTTGCGGCAAATGGAATCAAGGCATATGTCTTTGAGAGCCTGCGTCCGACGCCGGAGCTTTCTTATGCAGTCCGAAAGCTAGGATGTATTTCCGGAATCAATATCACAGCAAGTCATAACCCGCCAGAGTACAATGGATACAAGGTATATTGGGAAGATGGTGCTCAGATTACACCGCCACATGATACAGGAATCATGGAAGAGGTCTCTAAAGTAACAGACTTTAACGAAGTTAAAACAATGGACAAGGAGGCTGCCAAGGAAGCTGGACTTTATGTGGTGATCGGGGCAGACATTGATGATCCGTACATGGAGGAGTTAAAGAGCAATGTCCTTCATATGGATGCGATCAAAGAAGTGGGAAAAGACTTAAAAATCGTATATAGTCCGCTTCACGGAACAGGAAATATTCCAGCCAGAAGGGTATTAAAGGAGCTTGGATTTGAAAATGTTACCGTAGTGCCGGAGCAGGAGCTTCCGGATGGCGATTTTCCGACCGTCAGCTATCCAAATCCAGAGGCAGATGAGGCCTTTGTTCTTGGAGTAAAGCTGGCAAAAGAGCTGGATGCCGATCTGGTTCTGGCAACAGATCCGGATGCCGATCGTCTTGGAGTACGGGTAAAAGACAGCAAGACAGGAGAGTATCATGATCTGACAGGAAATATGTCCGGATGTCTCCTGGCAGATTACGAGATTGGACAGAGAAAGGCATTAAAGGGGCTTCCAGAGGATGGAAAGCTGATCAAGACGATTGTTACGACCAATATGGCAGATGCGATTGCCAAAGCCTATGGTGTGGATTTGATTGAAGTCCTTACCGGATTCAAATTTATCGGACAGCAGATCCTGAGATTTGAGCAGAGCAAAAAAGGCACCTATCTGTTTGGATTCGAAGAGAGCTATGGCTGCCTGATCGGAACACATGCCAGAGACAAAGACGCAATTGTAGCGACAATGGCGCTTTGTGAGGCAGCAGCCTACTATAAGACACAGGGAAAGACTCTCTGGGATGCGATGATTGATATGTATGAAAAATACGGATACTACAAAGATGATATTCAGTCCATTACCTTAAAAGGAATCGAAGGACTTGAAAAGATTCAAAATATCCTGAACACGCTTCGTGAGAATCCGCCGAAGAAAATTGGCGCGTATGAAGTGACATCGATTCGTGATTATAAAGCAGATACAATCAAAAATGTTGCAACAGGGGAAGTGACAAGCACAGGACTGCCTTCTTCTAATGTATTATACTATGATATGACAGATGATGCATGGCTCTGTGTTCGTCCGTCCGGTACAGAACCAAAGGTGAAATTCTACTATGGAATCAAAGGAACTTCGTTAGAGGATGCCAATGAAAAATCAGAGGCTTTGGGAAAAGAAGTGGTTGATATGATCAATAAAATGTTATAAAAGGTAAGTTATTCCTGAGGTTCAGTTTACAAAAATACGGATAGCGGAGGAGATAACGATGGGTATCAACGGTTTAGCAATTGAAATGGGTAATAAATTAGAAGAAATCGTCAAAGGAAATGGAAAAGAAATTTATCTGGAAAAAGAAAAGCTGTTGGCGGCGACAGAAAATATAGCTTTCGGAAACGAGGAAGAGAAGGCGAAATTTCAGGCAGTAGTAAAAGAAGGAATCGCAAAAATCATCTGTGACGTAGATGGTCTTGGATTGATTGATAAAAATGAAGCATATAAGAAAGCCTTAATGCGGGCAGAGGTTTCTTGCGGTCTTTCCAAGGATTGGGCAGAGCACGAGATTTATATTTTGATGGGTGGACTTGGCTGGACAGATGTAAATGATATTATTATGATGGGAAATATCAGTACGGATCCGGATGAGGCACCATCGAGCTATAGTGCGCCGGAACAGCAGGCATTTACACAGGAACCGGCAGCAGGATACCCACAGATGGACATGATGAATTTTGCGACTCCGTTTGGCGCAGAAGAAAATCAGGGAGCACAAGCGTTCACAGGACAGCCTCAACAGGCGGATTTGTCACAGACATTTACAGGGCAGCCGCAGCAGGCAGATCCGTCACAGTCTTTTGCAGGGCAGCCGCAGGGCAACTCGTCACCTGATGCATTTGCGGGACAGGCGCAGGACAATCCGTCACCTGATGCATTTGCGGGACAGCAGCCAGAGGCGCCACAGATGGGAGTCCCACAGGGAGGCGATCCGAATTTTCAGTCTCAAAACACAGGATTTACTCAGCCACAGTCGAATAATATGGGCGGATTCAATGGCCAGCAGGGCTATAATCAGCAGGGCTATGGCCAGCAGGGTTACAATCAGCAGGGTTACAATCAGCAGGGCTACGGTCAACAGGGCTATGGTCAGCAGGGCTACGGTCAACAGGGCTATGGTCAGCAGGGCTATGGCCAGATGGGCTATCAGCAGGGCTACGGACAGATGGGTTACCAGCAGGGCTACGGACAGATGGGCTACCCGCAGGGCTATGGTCAGATGGGCTATCAGCAAGGGTATGGCCAGATGGGCTATGGTCAGATGGGCTATGGTCAGCAAATGGGCTATGGCATGAACGGTGGCATGCCGTTAGTTGGCGGATTTGGCGATGATGTACTCCGCCAGGAGCGTTTAAAGATGTGGGATGCAAAGGATGCCTACCGAAAAGAGAGCGAAAAGAAATCCCGCAAAAAGATGAAGGCCAAAGAAGCCAAAATGAATGAAAAGCAGAAGCAGGATGAGATTTTGTATGAGGAGCAGGAAGAAGAAAACAACAAAATGTTCCGAAACGGAAAATTCAACTTTGACTTCTATGGACCTAAAAAAGGAAAAGGAAAATGGAAACATCTTAAATTTGGAATGTATCCGCAGAAATATAACAGCACATCCAGAGAATATGAGACCTCTTTGGTAGAGTGGAGAATCTTAGAGCAGAATGATACGACTCTTCTGCTCCTGAGTGAAAATATTTTGGACGCCCGTTCCTTTGATGCAGATTTTAACGGAGCATCCTGGGAGAACAGTGACGTCAGAATCTGGATGAACGGAAAGTTCTTAAACGATCTGTTTTCCAATGAGGAAAAAAGATTCCTTCAGTATAGTCTGCTGTATAATGATGTTCATGATACCATTGATCAGGTATTCCTTCTGGCTGCAGAGGATATGATGAATGAAAACTATGGTTTTCCGGATGATGCAGGATTTTCTGCAGAGCGTATGGCAAAATGCAATGACTATGCGAAGAAAAAAGGCTGCGCGCGTTATCAGGGAAAAGGAATGTACTGGCTGCGTTCGACAGGTTCCTCCATAAAAAATGCCATGAATGTCGGAACGAGCGGATATATTTATCATCTCATGGAGGAGAGTGTTACATCAAAAGCAGCAGGAATCCGTCCGGCAATCCGGGTGAGATTGGATATTTTGAGGAAAATCAGTGTCTACTAAACAGAACGAAATACATCCATTTTTTGATCTTTTGCAGACCGTGGATCGGCTTCGTGGAGAACATGGATGCCCATGGGATTGTGCACAATCCCATGAGAGCCTGAAAAAGCATATGATTGAGGAAACAATAGAGATCATCGCAGCAATCGATTTATTTCATCAAACAGGAAAGGATGAAAATCTATGTGAAGAGCTGGGGGATTTGTTGTTTTTGATTTTATTGCAGAGTAAGATTGCCGAGCAGGATGGCAGATTTTGCATAGAGGATGTGATTCATCGGATCGACGAAAAAATGAAGCACCGTCATCCCCGGATTTTTTCCACTTCATCCGAAGAAAATGTCAAAAAAACATGGCAGGAGCTAAAAGCTGAAGAGCATCATGGAACGTTAGAAATGACGCAGTCTGCCAAAAATTTACAAAAAAGTCTATCCAGCGAGGTGATGGAGCTGATAAAAAAATATGAAAATGAGGATAATTGGATAAAATCGACAAAAATCTCTTGACAAATTCCTGGAAAACAGATATAAATGTTATTGTTACGTTTTAATATAATATGGTTCAGGAGCAAGAGATTTGCGAGAACGATAAGCCTAAAAAGAAGTCTGGAGGAGGAGAAAATTCCATGAAAAAGGCAGAATTAATTACAGAAGTTGCAGAACGATCAGAGATGCAGAAAAAAGATGTTGAAACAGTATTAAAAAACTTTACAGAGGTAGTAAGGGATGAACTTGTAAATGGTGGAAAGGTTCAGTTAGTTGGATTTGGTACCTTTGAGGTAACAGAGCGGAAGGCCAGAGTTGGAAAGAATCCGGCTACCAAAGAAGAGATTCAGATTCCAGCATCTAAATCGCCAAAGTTCAAAGCAGGAAAAGCATTAAAGGATGCAGTTAACGTATAAAGCTAGCTGTAAAGGAAATGTAAAAATCAGAAATAAAAAAGCGTTACTATTCACAGCTCCGCTGTTCATAGCAACAAAATGCACATACCGAAGGCACACAGAGTGCAAATACTCCCTTCGGTCGTATT
>CADBUD010000058.1 GCA_902797785.1 uncultured Lachnospiraceae bacterium | reverse complement strand
TGAAAATCCGGGGTAGCAGTGCGCCAAATACGACCAAAGGGAGTATTTGCACTCTGTGTGCCTTCGGTATGTGCATTTTGTTGCTATTCACAGCAGAGCTGTGAATAGTAACGAATTTTATGATGCGTTCTGCATCGTCTGCTTGACGGTCTTTCCGTACTTTTCCTTGTATGCGTTTTCTGCATTTACCAATGCTTCATAATTGGATACCAGCGCCTGGACGGAGCCATCGACACTCTTATAGAGTTCTCTTGCACGGTCGATGATGACATTTTTATCATCTCTGAGCTCTTCCAGATCGCCAATCTTATTGATCGCATCAATGACCGCCTGGGCCTTTTCTGCCGGCTCCTGACGGGTGATGGAATTGGACTCCGTACCCTCTAAGTAGTAGCAAATGACCGGCATTCCTTCTTCTACCAGGGAATAGACTTTTTGCGCAGTCAGATAGGGAAGGTTGATGCATCCGTGGGATCCGTCGGTCTTATAAAAATTCTGACCAAATTCACTTCTCCAAAGGGCATCGTGTATCCCGATGTTCAGGTTGAACGGCATCCAGTAGGAGACCGGCTGATGATAATCCTCCCCTACTAAAACGGCGTCCTCCTCTTTGTAGGTCATGGAATAGACGCCTGCCGGCGTTCCATAATTTTTTGATTCATTTCCGGAAACAATATCGGTATCTAAGACCTGTTTTCCATCCTTATAAATATAGAGATGCTGTGCGGTCAGATTGATTTCCACATAATAATCGCCATAATCGTTTTTTCCATGGGAATTTGCTTTTTGGAAATAGACCGGCTCGCGTTCTCCGCTTTCTCCGGCTTCGATCATATCTGCGACCTGGGCGGCTTCCGTTTCATAATCCATCCACCAGCCATAGTCTCCACCATCTATTGTGATTTCCGGTCCTGCCGTTGTTTTAAATGTCCTTGGCCGAAAAATCGTATCGTACTTTTTTTTCATCTCTACGATATAGGCGTAGACTTGATTTCGATCCAGCTGAATCTCATCTCCATTAATGATCAGCCAGTCATTGATCAGGTCCCCATTGATCACGACCTGGTCTTCCCCAAAATCATAGGAGATTACCACATTGACAAATTTGTTGATTTTGTTGACATAGTCGTTCATTTCCTGATTATCGGAAGTGATTTTTGGTTTTTCGTAGCAGTCTTCCTCTGACAGATTGATCTCTGTCTGCTTTTCGTCGATCGCCTCTTTGATCAACTGTTCTGCTTTATCTGCCAAAAGCTGATTTCCCTGCGTTTCCGGAATGATCTCGTAGCCTTTTCCGGACTGATACTCGGATATGTAAGCGTCGGTCGGCGCTGCGTTATATTCCTTTTGGAATGCCATCAGTCCATGGATAACGTCCATCATTTTTTCCTCATCATATTTCATAAAGGAGTCCAGCTCGTAGGTTTTTCCCCGCTGCGCCAGCCACATTTCCAGATTGTCCTGACTCTCCAGAATGTCATTTAGATCATCAGCGTCCGCAGGCTGCAGATTGATTTCTTCTCCGGTAATCTGCTCTTCCAATGTACCTCCCTCGGAATTTCGCTCCTCAATGGTAATCTGATACTCCTGAATCTTAGAAACCAGCTCCGGCACGGTACTTCCCGAAACATCCAGACCATTGATGATTGTTCCTTCCGCAAAATGCTCACTATAGTAGGCGGCCTTTTCTCTGAGCCAGTGGCCTACAATGATTCCTACGATCAGCAGGAACAGCAAAAAAATCGATATGCTGATGATAAGTCTGCGTCTGGCGCGCATTTTTTTTCTTTTGTTTTTTTTCGCTCTATTCTGCGCCATTCGATCCTTTGTCCTGTTGCGTGTCTTCGGATTGGTGTCCTGGCTGATTTTTTGTCTGGAACGTGAATTCGGTGTCCGCGTACTATTTTCTCCGTGACGCCGGTTCGGCTGCTTTTTATCCATTTTTTTATCCTCATTTTCTTCTGGTTGATGCATCGCATCTGTACATATTACCACATAATTATTGCGATATTGTGATGTTCCCTTTACATCTTTTCTTTGAATGTTCTATAATTATAACATAATTATTACAAAAAATGTTATGATTTAGTGATTTTATATCTGTTACTTAAAACCATTGCCTTTTTTTCGCTAACGGTATAAAATGATACCATCAAAACATCTTTGGAATCCGAGGTAACGCCATGAATTTATATTTCTTCAAACAAGTTCTGGAACTATTGGTCGTTGTATCTGTCAATGTGTTTTTCGTTTCCCTTCTTTTGCGTTTTACCAAAAGATACCGAAACGATACCAAAACGAAACGTATGCTGACTTTTTTCGCTGTCGGCTCTGCGGCTCTTTTCTGTATCTCCCAGATGGTCTTTTTTGCTGTTTCTGTCAAACAATATTCTTATGTAGATATAGAGCAGCTGCCTCAGTTTGAGGTCACTTCACAAAGCCTGGCAAATGGCGTCTGGGAGGACCAGATTTCTCATACCTCCAAGGGTGAAAACCTCTCTCCGCAGCTTCATTTTGAGCCGGTGAACGGCGCCATGGGGTATGTGATCGTAATGATCGACCCAGATGGGAACAACTGGCTCCACTGGATCGATACAGTGACAGAAACAAAGCTTCCGGAAGGCTTTTCTGCACAGCGGCCGGATACCTATGTCGGTCCCTATCCGCCTTCCGGCACCCACCATTATACCGTCTATGTCTTTGCCTGTGGAAGCCATCTGCCGGACACAGAAAAGTTTGTCCTTGACAAGGCAGGGAAAGACATCCGTGAAATCGCCTATGCCCTGGATGCCACG
>CADBUD010000057.1 GCA_902797785.1 uncultured Lachnospiraceae bacterium | reverse complement strand
TATGATAAAACATGTGATTCGCATGAGTTGTTTTCATCGTATGATATTTCAAAAGATAGAAGTTATGAGAAACATCTGAATAAATATAATGTTATTTACCTGGATATGACCAACCTTCTTGGAAATGTCAAACCTGAAGAATTAATAACTCAACTTTCCCATAAGGATTTCTTGAAAAAAGCCTGAAAACTTCAGCTTTTTTACGAATTAAAATACTATATTGACAACAAAAAGGCACATCCAAGTGGTATGATGAAATCCCTATGTTATGATGGGAAAAAGGAAGGGAGGCGTTCGCAATGAAGAAAATCGGGATAGGATTCGAAAATTATAAAGAATTCATAGACGAGGACATGTATTATGTCGATAAGACGATGCTGATTCGGGATGTCATAGAAAAAGGCGGAAAAGTGACGCTCTTTACCCGCCCCAGACGTTTCGGAAAGACGCTCACACTCTCCATGCTCCGCACGTTCTTCGAACTGGAATATGACGATAAGGGAAACCCTGTGGACAACAGCAGGTATTTTGAGGGAAAGAAGATCATGGAAGCGGATCATAATATTCTTTCGAAGATGGGGAAGTATCCTGTCATCAAGCTTTCGTTAAAGTCGGCGAAGCAGCCGGACTTTAAGACGGCGGCGCTCAGGCTTCGGGATGAGATCGTCGCAGAGTTTGACCGACATATCTATATCAAAAATTCTGAAAAGCTGACTGCAGCGGAGAACAGTATGTTCGATGAGCTTCTGCAGCCGAAACGGACAGATGAGATCAGGGATGAGGATGGCTTTCAATTAGAAATCGGACGTTATGCTACTGCATTAAAGACGCTGTCAGTCTGCCTGAAAAAATATCACGGAGAAAAGGTCATCATCCTCTTGGATGAATATGATGTACCGCTTGAGAATGCTTATTATGAAGGCTTTTATGGTGAAATGATACGTTTTGTCCGCTCACTCTTTGAGTCCTGCCTCAAGACAAACGACGTTCTGGAATTTGGAGTCGTCACTGGATGTTTACGTATTAGCAGGGAAAGTATTTTTACGGGACTGAATCACCTGAAAATCAATTCCATAACGGATGAGACCTTTTCGGAAGGCTTTGGATTTTCGCCGGAGGAAACGGAAACGATGCTTCATGACTATGGAATCGATGACAGGAAGGAAGAAGTGAGGGAATGGTACAACGGATATCTCTTCGGGGAGACAGAAATTTATAATCCATGGAGCGTGATCAGCTATGTGGATTCCATTGTAAATGATAAAAGGAAATTTCCAAGACCGTTCTGGGCGAACACATCCTCCAACCAGATTGTCAAAGACTTGGTATGGCATGCAGATGAGGAACGGAAAAGGGAGCTTGACGTACTGGTGAAAGGCGGCACGATTGAAAAGAAGGTTCATGAGGACATTACCTATGACGATATTTATGAGTCGGAGGATAATCTTTGGAACTTCCTTTTCTTTACAGGATATTTGCGGAAGGTGTCGGAGAGGACGATTGGAGATGATACTTACCTGACCATGCGGATTCCCAATAAGGAAATTGCAAGCATTTTCAGAAACCAGATCAGAGGCTGGTTCGATAAGCAGGTAAAGGACTCGGACAGGAGCGTGCTTTACAAGGCGGTGCTGGAGGATGATGTGGATACGATTGCAGATTATGTGAGCAGCTTGTTAGAAAAGAGCATAAGTACCTTTGACAGCGCAGAGGCGTTTTATCATGGATACTTCCTGTCACTGCTTGGCGGGATGCCGGGATATGTCGTGCAGTCTAACAGGGAAGAGGGGGATGGGCGTCCAGACATTGTCCTTTATCCAAACCGTCCGCGAAATCCGGCGATTATTTTCGAGGTGAAGATCCGAAAGAAGTTCAACGAGATGGAGGATGGTCTAAAGGAGGCCTACGATCAGATCCTGACGAAAAGGTATGAGGAAGGTGTGCTGGAGGACGGCTACCTGGGAGTCAGATCTTATGGGATATGTTTTTGCAGGAAGAGCTGCATTGTTGGGAAGCTGATGAGATAAATAACTCAACTTTACCATAAGGATTTTCCACTAAAACCCTGATAAAATCAGGTGATTTTTGAAATAAAAATACCATATTGACAATAAAAAGGCACTCACCTGTGGTATAATAATGTTTGGAATTAAACAAAAAAAACAATACCAAAAGGAGTGCCCAACATCATGATACCAAATAACAATGAAAAAGAAAAGCAAAATTTTGAAGCAGCGGATCGTTTTTCCAAAACCATGCTGGAATTGAAGATTCCTGCCCTGTTAAAACGCACCAATATACGAAAAGATTATCGACATAGGAAAGGGGAAGCCGATTCCGAAAAACGATCTACGTTCGAAATTTTCCAGTTTCTTATCCTTCTTGTTTTTCGGGGATGTAATTTGTTCCGCCATCTTGAATCCAAAAAGCAGGATGTTGCCGGTTCAAAGAATACCTATTATCGTTTTCTAAACAATACACATTATAACTGGCGGGCATTTATTACGTTGCTTGCGGCGGAAGTCATCTCTAAAATCAGCGTCCTTACCCGTCCGGAACGTAGACGATGCTTTGTTGTAGATGATTCTGTCATCCCTCGTGAAAGAAGCAAATCCGTTGAACTTCTTTCTTTTGTGTTCGATCATGTTCGTGGAAAAAGCGTCAAAGGATTTAATCTTTTAACAGTAGGATGGACCGATCTATACGATCTATACAGTTTCATCCCTGTTGGTTTCAATATGCTCGCTTCCGCAAAAGAAGCAAAGCGTATACCTATGTCCAAGGAAAACGATAAGCGATCCAATGGATATAAGAACCGGGTCCATGCCATCCAGAAAAAACCAGATGCCACTTTTGCATTGATACAGTCTGCCTTGGAGGCAGGAATCGAAGCGAGTCACGTTCTTATGGATACTTGGTTTACAAATGAGCCATTCATCAAGAGAATCAAAGGACTTGGTCTTGAAGTAATCGGTATGCTTAAAGATAACCAGCAGAGTTACTGGTATCAGGGCAGACTCTATAGGCTCCGCGAACTCGCCACACTTATGGATTTCGACCGACCAGGTGATATTTTCGGCTCTGTTGTTGTCAAAACAAAAGAATGCCTCATCTCATCCAAGCTTGTTTTTGTCAGAAACTGTAACAAGAAAAACGAGTACATTATCCTGCTCTCTACCGATATCAGTATGAGCAACGCTGAAATCATACGAACCTATGGCGGGAGATGGAGTATTGAGTGTTTTCACAAGTCATGTAAATCCCTGCTGAAGCTCGGAAAAGAGTTTCATGGAATCAGCTATGATTTGACGGTAAGCAGCACCGCCATTGTATATACGAGGTTCATTATTCTTGAATGGCTTCGGAGAAAGGATAATGATCTGCGTACATTTGGAGAACTTTTCTTCTATATGACAGACGAAGTAAGGGATATCGAACTGGAAGATGCCATAAAAAAACTAATGTCCATATTTGTTGTCGGAATAAAAGAAGGCGCTGTCAAAATATGTGAAGCTGTCAGGGTAGCTCTTATGGAATGGTTCATCTCCCAGCCGAAATTTATTCAAAGGTTATTCCCTGCCTTCTTGGAAGAAATCTCCATACCACAAGGATGATGTCCTCACGCTCCTAACTCATTTAGGATATCTAACTTATGAAGAGGAGCCGGATTCCTATGATGACGATTCGGTGGTCGGTCTCGTGAAGATTCCGAATGAAGAGGTTCGTTCCGAGTTCGACAAGATCCTGCGCAAAGCGAAGCATAAGAGCCT
>CADBUD010000056.1 GCA_902797785.1 uncultured Lachnospiraceae bacterium | reverse complement strand
GGTCGCATTTGGCGCACTGCTGCCCCGGATTTTCGTGCAAAAAACGCACGAAAATACCTTGCGGAAAATCGGCTGTGAATAGTAACTGCATGTGCACTTTGCATGAAAATCCGGATGGACAAGCAAGCTTGTCCACACAGATTTTTGTGCAAAAATCACAAGGTGTGAAGCACCTTGTGGCTTTTGCCCCCGACATCATAACATAGGTAAAAGTTTGTTTCAAATAATTTGTAAAAATAACTTAACAGAAAAGAGGATTTATGGTAGAATGCCATAGAGGAAGGCATTAGACTGTTGAATGATGTTGGGGTCAAAAGTGCCATGTGATGAAATGCACACAAACGCAATAGGAAGGGCACTTTCAGCACCTTGCGTTTGGCGCAATAGGAAACGAATAAATTCGTTTCCTATCATTTAAGAAAATATTGTTAGGAGGATTTGCAGATGGAAAAAGTTTGTGAATATTTACGGACATTAAATGAAACTTTAGAGGAAGAAGTTATTGTAGATAAGAAATTGCTCTTATTTGAGTTCTTGACCGTTTTTCTATGTGGAATCGTGCTTGGACTGCTTGCTGCACCGTTTCGGAGCGTAGAAATCTGCAGCAACAATGAAAATATCGGATGCAATGAAGATTGAAGATACGCATGAAGGATTTATGAAGGAAGCTCTCAAGCAGGCTAGAAAAGCCGGAAAGCTGGAGGAAGTACCGATCGGCTGCGTCATTGTATTTGAGGGGAAAATCATAGCGAGAGGATATAATCGTCGAAATATTGACAAAAATACGTTGGCACATGCAGAGCTCCAGGCAATCCGAAAGGCCAGCAAAAAACTGGGAGACTGGAGATTAGAGGAGTGTACCATGTATGTTACCTTGGAGCCTTGTCAGATGTGCGCCGGGGCAATTGTACAGGCGCGGATTCCCCGGGTAGTCATTGGCAGCATGAATCCGAAGGCAGGATGTGCCGGCTCTATTTTAAATCTGCTCCAGGTCAAAGAATTCAATCATCAGGTCGAGACCATATATGGAGTGTTGGAAGAGGAATGTTCTTCTATGCTCAAGGACTTTTTTAAGGAGTTGAGGCAGAAGAAAAAGAGGGAGGCTAAGTAACCAAAATTTAAATAAAGCTGCAATTCTCAGATTGACATTCCGGAGGAGATTCGCTATAATATTTTTTTCGGTGATTCTATTCATTAACGAAATAGCCGTTTCGCAATGCAAATCTGGCGCAGGAAACGAAGCAAGGCACAGGTCTTTATTCGTTTTTTATATCTTTGATATCACATAATATTACAGGATAAGGAAGGAAAGAAAATCAATGGAAACAAAAAAAAGCGTGCTTACACATAGTGGTGCAAAAAAATTAGAAGAAGAAAAAGAATATTTAACCGTCGTAAAAAGGAAAGAAATTGCAGATAAGATTAAAGAAGCAAGAGAACAGGGAGACCTGTCAGAGAATGCGGAGTATGATGCGGCAAAAGATGAACAAAGAGATATAGAAGCTAGAATTGAAGAAATCACAAAAATTCTTAAGAATGCGGAAATCGTAGACGAAGATGAAGTAGATTTGGAAAAAATCAATGTTGGTTGTAAAGTAAAGCTATATGATCAGGAATTTGAGGAAGAGGTAGAATTTCGTCTGGTGGGTTCTACTGAGGCAGACAGTCTGAATGGAAAGATTTCCAATGAATCCCCATTGGGAAGAGCTCTGATCGGCACTAAAATTGGAGAGACTGTAGAGGTGGAAGCACCAGCAGGAGTTATGAGATATAAGGTATTGGAGATTCAGAGAGTGAACTGATCGCTGCGAACAGATAGCAGATAGAATGAAATTAGGAGAGTGCAAAACGAATGGCAGAACAACAAAATATGGAACAACAGAATGCAGGACAGCAGAATATAGGAAAGCAGGGGGCAGGGCAGCAGGGAGCACAGCAGAAAAATGCGCAGAATAAGAATGTCAATCAGCTGCTCCAGATTCGGCGTGATAAATTAAAAGAGCTTCAGGAAAATGGAAAAGATCCATTTGCCATTACCAAATATGATGTGACCCATCATTCCACAGAAATCAAAGAAAATTATGAAGAGCTAGAAGAAAAAGAGGTCACAGTGGCAGGCCGCATGATGTTTAAGCGCGTTATGGGAAAGGCTTCTTTTTGTAATATTCAGGATATCAAGGGGCGTATCCAGATTTATGTTGCCCGCGATTCCATCGGAGAAGAAAGCTATAAAGATTTTAAAAAGTCCGATGTAGGTGATATCCTTGGAATTAAGGGAACCGTATTTACCACTAAAACTGGAGAAATTTCGATTCATGCTACAGAAGTGACCCTTTTGACCAAGAGTCTTCAGATACTTCCGGAAAAATATCATGGATTGACGGATACGGATGTGAGATATCGTCAAAGATACGTGGATCTGATCATGAATGAAGAGGTAAGGGATACCTTTATCAAACGGTCGAAAATCATTAAAGAGATTCGGAATTTCCTTGATGAAAGGAATTTCATAGAAGTGGAAACACCAATGCTGGTATCCAATCCGGGCGGGGCAGCAGCCAGACCATTTGAAACACACTATAATGCTTTAAATGAGGATGTGAAGCTTCGGATTTCTTTGGAGCTTTATTTAAAGAGACTGATTGTCGGCGGTCTGGAACGCGTTTATGAGATTGGCCGGGTGTTCCGAAATGAAGGTGTGGATACACGTCACAATCCGGAATTCACGCTGATGGAGCTGTATCAGGCATATACTGATTATTATGGAATGATGGAGCTGACAGAATCGATGTTCCGGTATTTGGCAGAAAAGGTCAATGGTACAACTGTTGTAAAGTATAACGGTCTGGAGATTGATTTTGGAAAACCATTTGAACGGATTACGATGACCGAATGTGTGAAGAAATATGCCGGCATTGATTTTGATGAGGTAAAATCAGACGAGGAAGCAAAGCAGCTGGCAAAAGAGCATCATATTGAATATGAGGAGCGTCACAATAAGGGGCATATTTTGAACTTGTTCTTTGAGGAATATTGTGAGAAGGAGCTGGTTCAGCCGACCTTTGTTATGGATCATCCAATCGCAATTTCTCCGCTGACAAAGAAAAAACCGGATAATCCGGAGAAGGTAGAGCGATTCGAATTGTTTATAAATGGTTGGGAAATGTGCAATGCTTATTCCGAACTGAATGATCCAATTGATCAGAGAGAGAGGTTTGCACTTCAGGATGCGGCTGCTGAGGCAGGAGATGAGGAAGCAGAGCATACGGATGAGGACTTTTTGAATGCACTGGAGATTGGAATGCCGCCTACTGGGGGGATTGGGTATGGAATTGATCGGTTGGTGATGTTGTTGACGGATAGTCCGGCGATTCGGGATGTTTTGTTGTTCCCGACAATGAAGTCGGTGAAAGAATAAAGCCCGTAAAATCAAGGGCTTTCGGGGTTTTTGTTAGGCTCAAGTCCTACACAAGTCCTACAAATT
>CADBUD010000055.1 GCA_902797785.1 uncultured Lachnospiraceae bacterium | reverse complement strand
TCCTACTCCTCTGCCAAAGCTTTGACAATCTTGGCAAATTCCATGCCATGAGAGGCTTTGATCAGCACAGAGTCTCCTTCCTTGAGTTCTTTTTTCAGCCAATCCGTCAGTTCCTGATGGGAAGCAAAATGTTTTGTCTGCAAGTCGGAGAGAACCTCTTTTGCTCCGCGTTCGATTTCCTTACTCAGCTCTCCCATCGTGAGCAAAAGATCCAGACCGCCTTCCTTTACATGTCTTCCAACCTCATAATGCAGCTGTTTTTCCTTTTCTCCCAACTCGAACATATCCCCCAGCACGGCAATTTTACGTCCCTCTGCCATTGCCAAAAGATCTAACGCCGCCTTCATGGAGACCGGATTTGCGTTATAACAGTCGTCGATCAGGTGATATCCGTCTTTTTTGATCAGGTGACTCCTGCCTTCTACGGCTTCTGCCTTTTCCACACCCCGCCGGATTTCCTCTGCTGACAGCCCCAGCTCTTTGCCAATCGCAGCCGCCACAATGGTATTATACAGCATATGTTCCCCCGGAATCGGAATCTGAACCTCAATGGTTTCCTCTCCTCCCTTCTCCGTTTCCAAATGAAGGACGGCCCTGGTTCCCTCAAATCCGAGACTTTCTGCGTCCGTAACATAGTTTTTGTCATTTGCCTCTTTTCCAAAGTAATGGACGCTCTTCCCCGATACCTCTGTTATGGTACCAAGCTTATCATCATCACCATTCAAAAAGATGGTTCCGTTTTCTTTGATCCAAGGAAACATTTCCGTTTTTGCCTTTAAGATCCCATCTCGGGTTCCCAGATTCTCCAAATGACAAAGTCCGATATTGGTTATGACCCCGATCTGCGGCCTGGCTACCTTCGCTAACCGGGTCATTTCTCCAAATTCACTGATTCCCATCTCTAACACCGCGA
Source organism: uncultured Lachnospiraceae bacterium (assembly GCA_902797785.1). Taxonomy (GTDB): domain Bacteria; phylum Bacillota; class Clostridia; order Lachnospirales; family Lachnospiraceae; genus RUG14305. The sequence continues at coordinate 1,896 of CADBUD010000055.1, read as the reverse complement.
TTTCATCCGTCTCCTTAAGTCCGAACACGGTCAGTGGAAGACCGATCTCATTATTAAAATTTCCCGGTGTTTTCAGAACCTGATACTTTTCTGATAATACTGATGCTATCATTTCCTTAGTGCTGGTCTTTCCTACGCTTCCGGTAATCCCGATCACCTTCACGGAAAGTCCCGACAGGTAAAACTCTGCCAGATCCCGAATCGCATCCCGCATGGATGGAACCAGGATCCACGGCTGTTCGATTTCTAATGGTTTCTCTGACAAGGTACAGATCGCTCCCTTTTCAAATGCCTGAGGAATAAAATCGTGACCATCCACCCGGCTGCCCGGAAAAGGAAGATAGAGCGCGCCTTTTGTCACCTCACGGCTGTCCTTGGTCACAGCCAGAATTTCCTGCTGCTTTTGCTCCTCTGATCCATGATAGGTTCCTTTACAGGCTGCTGCGATATTTTCCAGTGTTAAATTTTTCATGCTTTTCCTTTCCCGTCTCAAAAAAGAAACGTCTGTCCATTCATCGAATGATATTTTTTCAACGATACCTCAATCAGCTTTTCACATAGATCCTCGTAGGAAATCCCAATAGCCTTTGCCTCCTGCGGAATCAGACTGGTCGGTGTCATTCCCGGTAAGGTATTCGCCTCTAAACAGTAAATCCGATTCTCTTCATCCATCAAAAAGTCCATTCTTGAATACCCCTCCAGACCCAAAGCCGCACAAACCTTTACGGCGTTCTCCTGCATTTCTTTTGTGACGGAATCCGGAAGCTCTGCCGGACAGGTCTCTATCGTACTGCCCGCCTGGTATTTATTCTTATAGTCATAGAAGCCGCTGATCGGAGCAATTTCAATGATAGGAAGCGCCTCCTGATCCACGACACTGACTGAAAATTCACGTCCCTTGATATATTGCTCTACGATAATCTCCTCTTCATAGGCAAAGGCATCCTTAAGTGCCTTTTGCAGCTCCTCTCCATCATGCGCTATGGAAACTCCGATACTGGAGCCGCCACAGCATGGCTTTACTACACAAGGAAATCCGATTTCTTTTTCTAACTCTATTTCACTGTCCTTTTTATAAGCGATTCCCTTTGGCGTCGGAATCCCTGCTTCTTCAAACAGTCGTTTGGAGAGACCCTTATTCATTGCAATCGCGCTGCTTAGGTATCCGGTTCCCGTGTATTTGATTCCCAGCAGATCAAAGGCAGCCTGGATCTTTCCATTCTCCCCGTTTTCTCCATGGAGAGCCAAAAATACAATGTCTGCCATCTGGCACAACTCTATGACATTAGGTCCGAAGAAGGATTTTCCTCCGTCTGTCCGCATTTTTTTGATTTCCTCTAAATCCGGAGCCGTTTCTTTGATTCCGGAAGCGACAGCGTTGATTTTTTCCGGATGGTCAAAGGCTTCGGATAAGTCCAGATCTTCTTTTTCATAACCCAAAAACACATCCAGCAGGATGACTTGATGCCCCTTGCTCCGAAGCGCGGTATAGACTCCGGTTCCTGTAATCAAAGAAACGTCTCGTTCTGTGCTGGTTCCACCTGCTAATACTATGATTTTCATTTTTTCTTCCTTTCTGTTTTGCTCTTGATTATATTATTTTATTCTAACACTTTTTGTGGAAGAATACTATAGGAAAATTTCCTAACAATATGTCTAAATTATGACCTTGGTTGATATTTCATATTTTTTTCACATTTTATACATAATTTGAACATATTTTTCAACTATACTTTAAATTGTCAGAACGAATTACCCCAATCGTTTTGATGCGTTAGTTTTTAATAACCCCTTTTTTGCAGCCGTTTTCCCGCGGCTGCATTTTTTATTTCCTTTCTTTTACTTTCTTCTTTTCGTTCCCGTAAATCCCAACAGACCAGCAGCCATGATACATTA
>CADBUD010000054.1 GCA_902797785.1 uncultured Lachnospiraceae bacterium | reverse complement strand
GCATTAAATAAATGCATTTACTATAACACATTAGTGCACACAAACGCGATAGGAAGGGCGCTTTCAGCGCCTCGCGTTTGGCGCAAACTGCAGACCAAAGAGCATATGTCTTAAAACAAGTATAAGACGAAATAGGAAAAGTTTCAATTATTTCAAAGGTTTTTCTGTATAAAAAGGTTTGAAAGTTACGATTCAAAGCCACTATCCTGCAAGGTATTTTCATACATTTTGCTGCCATGAACAGCAAAGCTGTGAATAGTAGCAGTATTCCCTGTTCAGGATATTTTATCCGGTCGCTATGTGCAGACCTGTAGTTTAAAATCGGATTTTCCGCTTCACTCACAAAAAATACCTTGCGGGAGAATAAGGGTGAACTGTTGCTCGCAGTAACCTTATACGATATTTTTTATTGATAAAGCCCTTGACTTTTGAAAGATAATTAGTTAATATAAACATAAGTTAGATATATCTAATCAGACAAAAAGAGAGAAAAAAAGCCTTTGGAAAAGAGGGGGTCAGATATAAGCTGGCGTTTATAGAGGAGAAAGGAGAAGCCATGAGTCAGGAAATTTTAGAAATGGTTCAAGGAATGGATTTAAGAGATCTCGGAATCCAGCTCGCACTTCAGTGTGCTCCATTGATCGCAGGTCTAAAAATGTCAAATCTGCTGATTGTTCACAGGGAAAATCTTTCCAAAATCCAACAGATTTTGAACAGGACGGGCATCTCCTTTCAAGTCCTGCTCACAATAGGAGAAAAAATGACGATTTTGCTTTATTGTGAGAAAAGTCTGGAGCAGTATTTGAATACCCGGGAGGTGGCAGACCTGCTGCTTTGGCTGGGGTATCAGAGCAGTGAGCTTTCCAGCATACTTCCGATTTTTAAGAAACGCTATCAGGAACATCTGTCTGGGGAAGGAGAGTTTCCTCATGAGATGGGACTGCTTCTGGGCTATCCGGTGGAGGATGTAAAAGGATTTATTTTCCATGAGGGAAAGAATTCTCTCTATGTCGGATACTGGAAGGTCTATCAAAATCCGGGAGAAAAAAAGAAACTCTTCTATCAATTTGAAAAGGCGCAGGAGCATATGCTTAGAATGGTTTCCGGAGGAATGAGCATTATGGAAATCATCCACAGCTATCAGGGACGCCGGAGAATGAATGGATATGCATAATAGGAAGAACATAAAATCAAGGCGTTTTCTATCGCAAACGCATAAAATCAATGTATTTACGATAAGACATTAGTGCGCACAAAACGCGATAGGAATATGAAAAAATAAATCGAAGTGCAGGAATTGGAGGAAAATAAAATGGCAGAAATCAAGGTGATTTATTGGTCACAGTCAGGAAATACCCAGGCAATGGCAGAGGCGATTGGCAGAGGAATCGAAAGTGCAGGGGCGACAGCAAAGGTTTCTTTTGTAACAGAGGTCAGTGTCAATGACGTAAAAGATGATAAAGTGTTTGCACTTGGCTGCCCGGCGATGGGAGCTGAGGTGTTGGAAGAGGCAGATATGGAACCATTTGTTGCAGAACTGGAATCTTATGTTTCTGGAAAAACAATTGGCCTGTTCGGCTCCTACGGATGGGGAGACGGTGAATGGATGAGAGACTGGGTGGATCGGATGAGCGCAGCTGGAGCAACGATTCTGAATGGAGAGGGACTGATGTGCAATGAGACGCCAGATGATGGCGCATTAGCAGAATGTGAGGAATTTGGAAAGCAGTTGGCAGCAAATGCGTAATCTGTAATGAAGGGCAAAATGAAGTATAAAAGTATGATGGAGGTAACATGAGTATCGTAATTGTAGGCGGACACGACAGGATGGTAGGACAGTATAAAAAAATATGTAAGGCATTTCATTGCAAAGCAAAAGTCTTCACACAAATGGCAGGGAATCTAAGTACCCAGATCGGGACACCGGATCTGATTATTTTATTTACGAATACCGTTTCTCATAAAATGGTCCGTTGCGCAGTTACAGAGGGGGAAAAATGCCATGCAGACATCATCAGATGTCATACGAGCAGTCAGGCAGCGTTGACTGAAATTTTACAGAAGGCTTGTGCACAGTGAGAACACTCTTAAAATCAAGGCTTCCGGAGATTTTTCCGGAAGCTGTTTTTATGTCTTTTATCGAAAAACAGACAAGCCTATGTTGAGCCTTACATACTTTTATATTCTAAAGAAGTCAAAATG
>CADBUD010000053.1 GCA_902797785.1 uncultured Lachnospiraceae bacterium | reverse complement strand
TTAATGGTTGCGAAATAATGTAGCTGCCAAGGCAAATCCAAGAGAATGCTGTAAAAGCCCGAGGATGACCACAGAGGCATTTGTGGCGGTCTTAGGGCTTTTAGTTGTTATGATGGGTGGCGTTAGACATAATCTTTTGGTCATTTAAAATGCGCTCACTGTTCTGGTCACGCGCATTCTTATCATATCTCGGAAATTCTTGCTTACAAAGATTCATAAAAAATTTGCGAGGTCTTTACGATTACATTATGATTGGCATGCCATCCAATGATTTGACTCGCAGGATAGATCAGGCAGTGTGTAAGGGGAGAAAGAATGAGATTTGGAATTGATTTTTTGGGAGAAAAGAAATGTTAAAGAAAAAAGGGAAGAATATGTGGAAGAAGAATGAACGGAAAATATGGAAGGCAGGACTCCTGTTGGGGCTGCTTTCTATTTTTATGAATCCTTCAATGAAACAAGAGATAAGGCAGCTGCAGGAAATGGAGCAGGTTCAGGCACAGGAAAATTCATCCGAACATCAAGAGATGAGCGGAGGAGGCGCGGCAATCACAGACCAGTCAGATGAAACAGGATATGCGGCGATCCTCTACGATGCGACGAATGGTCTTCCGACGTCAGATGCGAATACGATTCTGGTCGCGGAGGATGGATTTATCTGGATCGGAAGCTATGGCGGGCTGATCCGTTATGATGGCACCTCCTTTGAACGTCAGGATTCTTCAGGAGGAATTACTAATGTAACGTCGCTTTATGAGGATAGTAGGGGGCGGCTGTGGGTCGGTACGAATGATAATGGCGTGGTGGTTATTCAAAATGGCGAGAGCTGGCATTTTGATTATAAAGATGGACTGGATGCGGCTTCTGTCAGAAGCATTGCAGAGGATTCCGATGGAAATATTCTTTTGGGGACAACGCAGGGAGTTTTTTTCATGGATGAGAACATGGAAGTCCATTCGTTGAATGATCCGCAGTTGAAGGATGCTTTTATTGTCCGGTTAATTGCGGATGAAAAGGGAAATATTTTTGGAAATACAAAAAATGGTGCTGTTTTTGAGATTCAAAACTTGAAAATAACTTCTCATTACATGGGAGAGGATGTTGGAATCGGAAAGGTCAAGACAGTCTTTCCTGATCCGAAACATCCCGGAATGATGTATCTTGGAACAGAATCCGGAGAGGTAGAGTATGGAAGCTTTGAGGATCATTTGGAAACATTGAAAGAGATTGAAATCAAGGGAACCGAGGAACAGACGGAGGCAGAGGAAGAAAGCGTTTCGGAAAAGCCGGTGAATTGGATCAGCTATGCAAGTGGGAAGATTTGGGTGATTTGTGATGATACGATTGGATACCTGGATGAGGATCATACCTATCATATGCTTCAGAATCTTTTGCTCAATAGTGCGATTGATTCCATGACGGAGGATTATGAGGGGAATCTTTGGTTCACTTCCTCGCGCCAGGGCGTGATGAAAATTGTTGCTGACAAATTTTCCAATATTACGGAGCATGCTGCCCTAGAACCGCAGATCGTGAATTCTACCTGCTGGCATCAGGGAAATCTCTATATTGGAACGGACAATGGGATTCAGATCAAGGCAAAGGATCATACGATTCTTAAAAATGAATTGACAGAGTATATCGGAGACAGTAGGATTCGCTGTATTATGGAGGATCAGGATGAAAATCTTTGGATTTCCACCTATACCAATGACTGTGGACTGGTATGCTATACCGCGGATGGGAAAATTAAAAGCTATACCGAAGAAGATGGAATGCTGAGCAATCAGACAAGAGGCACAGCGATTGCGTCGGATGGATCCGTTCTGGAAGCAACGAACGGCGGAGTTGTGGTGATTAAAAATGGAGAAATTGTCCGGACGATCGGTGAGAGCTCAGGGCTTGATAATACAGTCATCCTAACCGTAGAGGAGGGATTGGATGGAGCATATTATCTGGGAACGGATGGAGATGGAATCTATGTGGCAGATGGGAATAATATTACACATATAGGAAGGGAAGAGGGACTGACGAGCGATGTGATCCTGCGAATCAAAAAGGATGAAAAACGAGGCGTCCTTTGGCTGGTCACATCAAATTCCATTGAATATATAAAAGACGGGGTCATCACAGAGGTGGAAAATTTTCCTTATACGAATAACTATGATCTGTATTTTGATCAGGAAGATAACGTATGGGTGCTGGCGTCCAATGGGATTTACGTTGTAAAAGCACAGGATATGATAGAAAATGGAAAATTTGAATACCTTCTGTACGACTTTTCAAGTGGCCTGCCGGATATGCCGACGGTAAATTCTTATAATGATCTGGATGAGGATGGAACCTTGTATGTTTCAGGACGAACCGGTGTGTATAGTGTGAATATCAATCAGTATTTTGAGAAAACACATGATATTAAGCTGAATGTTCCTTATGTAGAAGCAAATGGAGTCCGGTATTATCAGGATGAAAACAAGACCATTACGATTCCGCCTTCAGCAAAAAGTATTACGATTTATGGTTATGCACTGACATATGATCTCCAGAATCCGAGGATTCAATATTTCTTAAGCGGGTTGGATAAAGAGGCAGCGCAGGTCTCCAAGCAAAATATGGAGCCGGTGCGATATACGAATGTAAAGGGAGGAAAATATATCTATCAGTTATCCGTCGTGAATATTTCTACCGGAGAGATCCAGCAGACGATGGAAGTGGCGATCGTGAAGGAAAAAGCATGGTATGAGGTTCTGTGGTTCAATATTCTTTGCATCATCTTTGCTATTTTTATTGTGGAGGAGATGGTTCGCCTGCACATCCGCCGGAAAATGAAGGCTCTGCTGAAAAAGCAGGAGGAGGATAAGCTGCTGATTCGGGAGATTGTCATGGCATTCTCAAAGACCATAGATATGAAGGATAAGTATACCAACGGACATTCCGGAAGGGTGGCTGAGTATACCGTGATGCTGGCGAGAGAGCTTGGATATGAAGAAGAAGTACTGGAGAAGTATTACAATATTGCATTGCTGCATGATATTGGAAAAATCGGTGTTCCGGAAGAGGTCTTAAATAAAAAAGGAAAGCTGACGGACGAAGAGTTTAAGATTATTAAGTCGCATACGATATTTGGCTATGATGCGTTAAAAGAAATCAGTATCATGCCGGAGCTTGCCATTGGAGCAGGAGCACATCACGAAAGGCCGGATGGAAAGGGATATCCGAACGGACTTTCCGGAGAGGAGATACCGAGGGTGGCACAGATTATTGCGGTAGCAGATACCTTTGACGCGATGTATTCTGACCGGCCGTACCGGAAACGCATGAATTTTGACCGGGTAGTGTCTATCATGAAAGAGGTTTCCGGAACTCAGCTGGCCAGTGATGTTGTAGAAGCATTTCTTCGCCTGGTAGAAAAAGGAGAATTTAAAGATCCAAAGGATCAAGGCGGCGGTAGTATGGAGGATATCAATAACATCCATAAACGGCAGGAAAGAAAAGAATAAGAAATCAAATCAATACGTTGGTTAGCGGATCAGGAATTTTCTGGCAAGATCGATTCCAACTTTATAAGGAAGCGGGCGAAGGTTTTTGTCTGCTTCCTTTAAACATTTCCGAATCGAAATATGCTGTGGACAATGCTGCTCGCACAGACCGCATTCGATACATTGTGAAGCAAATCCGGGCTCTTTCCGCATCCCCATATTTTGGGCAAATTCAAACCGGGCAGAAGGTTTTTTCTCAATGTACATCAGATTATAATAATAAAAATTACCCGGAATATCGACGCCCCTTGGACATGGCATACAATATCTGCAGCCGGTACAGCCGACTTTTTCTTTTTCACGAATGGCAAGCTTAACTTTTTCGATGGTTTTAAAATCATCTTTGCTGAATTCATTTACTTTTGCGGTGGAGGCGATTCGAATATTTTCCTTGATCATTTTTAAGGAATTCATACCGGAAAGCACACAGGTCACCTCCGGCTGATTGAAAAGCCACCGAAGTCCCCATTCTGCCGGACTATAATCCCGTCCGCTCTGTTTCATGATTCGTTTTGCCTTTTCCGGAATGTTGACGAGCTTCCCTCCGCGGAGAGGCTCCATGATGATGACAGGAATGCCCTTTTTGGCAGCAGCATGCAGTCCTTTTCTTCCAGCCTGGCTGTGCTCATCCAGATAATTATACTGGATCTGGCAGAAATCCCAGTCATAGGCATGTAAAATTTTTAAAAACATATGGGTATCGCCGTGATAGGAAAAACCGATGTTTTTGATGCTGCCATTTTTCTTGTGATGGTCGATCCACGACTTGATATCCAGAGAAAGCAGATTTTCCCATTCTGCGTAGTCCGTGAACATATGCATCAGATAATAATCGATGTAATCCGTCCGCAGGCGTTTGCATTCCTCCTGAAAGGTTTTTTCAATCGCTGCGGGAGTGCGCATGAGATACTGGGGGAGCTTTGTGGCAATGTAGACTTTTTGGCGGAGATTGTGTTTTGCCAGAATGCGTCCCAGGCACTCTTCACTGCCGGGATAAATATAGGCGGTATCAAAATAATTGACGCCGTGCTTGATGGCGGCAAGGATTTCACGCTCTGCTTTTTCAAAGTCAATGCGGTTTCCTTTTTTTGTAAATCTCATGCAGCCATAGCCTAGCTGCGAGATTTTATTTCCGTATTTATCCGTTCTATATTTCATATTTAGCCCTCCTGACTAAAATATTTTTGGTTTTCGTTCATGATCGCCATTCGGAAAAATGCCCTCGCAAGCGAGCATTTTTCCTCATTATATCACGACATAATTCGGTTTACAAATGAAAAAAATTACTTATAATAAATATGGGAAACGAATTTATTTATTTTCTTATCGCGTTTGTGTGTATTAATGTGTTTACTATCGTATAGACCATCCAGGGGAAATGGATGAAAAAAAGAAATGATGAGGAAAGGTTACCATGAATTCAAAGGTTGTTCATTTGAAACGTAAAATTTTTGATGTTATTCAGATTGGAGATAAGTCCAATACGGCGAGTCGTTTGTTTGATATTTTTATTGCAATTAATATTTTTGCGAATATTGTGGTTGTTTTTTTGCAGACTTTTTCAGAGTTAAGTGAATTTTTTGCTTTATTCAAAATGGTCGAGCTGGTAACGACAGGGATTTTTTGTGTGGAATATTTTCTGAGGATCTGGACAGCAAATTATCTTTATCCCCGATACAGTATCTTAAAATCGAGGCTTCGTTTTTTGGTCTCTTATGATGGAATTGTGGATCTTTTGACGATTATTCCGGCATTCTTTTTGTCTGGGTTTATTGTATTCCGAATGCTGAGGGTGATCCGGATCTTTCATTTGTTCCGGATCAATATGCAGTATGATTCTTTTAATGTGATTACGACAGTTTTATGGGAAAAAAGGAATCAGATTCTTTCGTCTATTACGATCATTATGATTTTGATGCTGGGCAGCAGTCTTTGTATGTTCAGTGCGGAACATGAAGCGCAGCCGCAGGTCTTTAAAAATGCGTTCAGTGGTCTTTGGTGGGCAGTCAGTACGGTACTTACAGTTGGGTATGGGGATATTTATCCAATTACGATTCTGGGAAAATGTATGGCGATTGTAATCGCGTTTCTGGGAGTGGGCGTTGTAGCGATTCCGACGGGTATCATCAGTGCAGGATTTGTTGAGCAGTACACGAAGGAGTCTGCTTCTGACCACTACAGAGAACTGGATATCAAGGATGTCGTGGAGGTGCGCGTGGATGAAAAGCTGGCAGGCCGGACCATTGGTGAGATTCGGGAGGAAGAGAGCATGATGGCCTATTTGGTACTCCGTGGGGAGATGACAATCCTGCCAAATGAAAATTTGGTGTTAGAGAAAAATGATATTGTGGTGGCAAGAGTTGGGACATAAAAAAATAGGCAAGAGTTGGGACATAAAAAAATAGTTGACAAATAGGAAATAAAGAATATAATAAAGAGTGAACATATGAGCAATCGTTCATATGTCTGCTCTTTTGTTTTTCCATTTTTAAGAAAAACCGTCAGGAAACAAAAACATCAAAAAGAAAGGAAGGATGATTATGAAAAAGACATACAAAATCGACGTAGACTGTGCAAACTGCGCAAACAAAATGGAGGATGCAGC
>CADBUD010000052.1 GCA_902797785.1 uncultured Lachnospiraceae bacterium | reverse complement strand
GTGGATACAGAAAATCAGGAGCCATCCTATCCGTGGTTATCCGATCGGGTGATAGAACAGGAGGGAACATTCTGGAAGCTGCCAAAAAAAATGGGGAAGGTATGGAATCCGCTTTATTTTTTTGAAGTGACTGAATAGAAACGGGACAGGAAAAGAGAAGAAAGGAACGATTAAAATCATGGAAAATCGACTGACGCCAAAAGAACAAAAAGAATATAGGAAGGACTTAAAGAACCGGAAACGGATCGTAGTAAAGATTGGTTCGTCTTCCTTATCTCATCCGGAAACCGGAAATTTGGATTTTACCAAAATGGAGCGTCTGGTACGGGAGCTGTGCGATCTGCGCAATAAAGGAAAGGATGTGGTACTGGTCTCCTCCGGGGCGATTGCAGTGGGAAGGAAGGTGATCGGATTATCCAAGCGACCGAAAAAGATTTCTCTCCAGCAGGCCTGCGCAGCCATTGGACAGTCTCAGCTGATGATGACGTATCAAAAGATTTTTTCGGAGTATCATCAGGTAACAGCGCAGGTTCTGATGACAAAAAATACAATGCTGGACAATCTGGCTAGAAAGAATGCCCAGAATACTTTTAATGAGCTTCTGGAAATGGGCGTGATTCCGGTCGTAAATGAGAATGATACGGTATCGACCTATGAAATGCAGTTTGGAGATAATGACACTCTTTCTGCACTTGTAGCGTCGCTGATCGATGCGGATCTTTTGATTCTTTTATCAGACATTGATGGATTATATACAGACGATCCGCGTGTTGATCCGGAAGCTGAATTTATTGGATTTGTAGATAAAATCGATGAGCATCTAATGGAAATGGGCAAAGGCGCCGGAAGCTCTGTGGGAACCGGAGGCATGGCGACCAAGCTGACAGCGGCCAAGATCGCGACCAAATCCGGAGCAGATATGATCGTGGCAAATGCAAAGGATATCCGGATTCTGCACCGCATTGTAGAAGGAAAAAAAGAGGGAACTCTGTTCCGGGAAAATAAGAATGAAGATTTTTATCTGGCGGATTACATAGAAGCAACCGTCTACTAAGAAACGGAGCCGAAAATCAATGAATGAGATAATCAGAAAAAAGGCAGAGCTGCGAAAGCAGATGAAACAGAAGAAAGAACAATTGACAGAAAAAGAAATCTTTTTCTATAGTAGGGAAATCATCAAGAACCTGATGGAACAAAAAGAATATCAGGAGTGCCAAACGATTTTAACTTATGCCAATTTCAATCAGGAGGTCATTACAATTGGCCTGATCCGACAGGCACTGGCTGAAAAAAAGACGGTAGCGCTGCCTAGAATTGAAGGGACAAAAAATGACCGGAGAATGGAGTTTTACCAGATCACAGCTTTAGAAGATTTAGAGAGTGGATACGACTCGATTCTGGAGCCAAAAGAAGAAATCATAGAGCCGATCCGGGAGACGAAGGAGGCACTGATGATCCTTCCGGGACTGGCATTTGATAAGGATGGAGCCAGATTAGGATACGGCGGTGGTTTTTATGATCGTTATTTAAAGCATCACGGGGTAAGGGCAGCCATCGGTCTATGCTATGATTTTCAGCTGCTCCCGGCCGGGGAGATTCCAACGGAAGAAACGGATCATAGGGCAACAAAGATTCTTACCCCGACGAGAATCCTTTCATCCAATGACTGATGTGTCATAGCCGGCAGCAGTGGAAAATTGGAAGATCAGGAGAGATATATTCATGAACGAAATGGCTTGCCGTTTTGTTCATAACAAAAATAGAAAGGGCATAGGTTCATGGAAAAGGAAACAGAAACAGAAGAATCCATTTTTTTTAAGGGCGCGCCAGGGGATACATATCCCGAAAAAATAAAATACGAAATAAAAAAATACAGGGACAAGCTGAAAAATGTCTTTTTTGTCTTTGCCAAGTGGCTGTTCTTCGCATCCATTACCGGATTGGTCGTGGGAGGCTTCAGTTCACTCTTTGCAAAATGCATGGTCTTTGTGACGAATTTCCGGACAGAAAATTTCTGGGTCACCTACTTTTTGCCGCTGGCCGGCGTGGTCATTATTTTTATGTATCGTGTCGTAAAGTACAAAAATGACAAGGGAACCAATCAGGTACTGGCCATGATTCATGCCAAAAGTGAAATTCCTTTCCGGATGGCGCCACTGATTTTTCTATCCACCCTGATTACCCATATGTTCGGAGGCTCCGCGGGACGTGAGGGAGCAGCGTTACAGCTGGGAGGCAGCATCGGGAACCAGTTAGGACGATGGTTTCATTTTGATGAAGAAGATACCCGGGTCGTTGTGATGTGCGGAATGAGCGCAGCCTTTTCTGCCTTATTCGGAACGCCTCTGGCAGCAGCAATCTTTGCCATGGAGGTGGAAAGCGTCGGCGTGATGTATTATGCGGCATTATTTCCCTGCATGATCTCATCCATATTGGCATCCCAGTTCGCGGCGTCGATCGGGATTCATCCAGAGGCATTCCGGATTTTATACGTGCCGAAGCTCTCCCTGGTTCCGGCGGTCTGGATGCTTCTGTTATCCATCCTCTGCGCGTTTTTAAGTGCGTTCTTCTGCGTCTTCCTGCATAAGATGGGAGATGTACTTCACAAGTATATAAAAAATGATTATGTACGGATCATTTCGTCAGCATGCCTGATTCTTTTCCTGACTCATTTAATCGGAACACATGATTATATGGGGGCCGGGATTCCAGCAATTGAACGGGCGATGGATGGAGGCGCATTTTTCTTTGCCCCGTTCTGGAAAATCCTGTTCACAGCCCTGACCCTGGAGGCCGGATTCAAAGGGGGAGAAATCGTGCCTTCCTTCTTTATTGGCGCGACATTTGGCTGTGTGTTTGGAAATCTGGTCGGTTTTGATCCGTCTCTTTGTGCCGCGGCCGGAATGATCGCTGTCTTCTGTGGTGTGACAAATTGTCCGATCACATCGATTTTAATCAGCTTTGAATTGTTCGGATTTGAAGGAGTGCCGTATTTTGCACTTGCAGTGGCAGTGAGCTTTCTTATGTCAGGATATTATGGATTATATCATGATCAAAAGATCATATATTCAAAATATAAGACTAAATTTATCAATCGTCACACGAGAAAGTAAGAAGAAATCAACGTGAAAACTGAAATGGGAAATCATGGATAGGAGGAAAACTTATGGACGCAATTTTTTTGGATGTGGATGGGACTCTTTGGGATTCGAGAGAACAGGTGGCTGTTTCCTGGAACCTGGCACTGAAGGAATGCTTTGGATATGAAAAAAATCTAACGGCAGAAATGCTCACTCCATTGTTCGGAAAGACCATGGACAAGATTATGGATGCGCTTTTTCCGGAATTATCAGAGGAAAAAAAGCAGGAGGTGACCAAGGCCTGCTTTGACTATGAGAACCGTTATCTGATGGAAGTGCCGGGAACTTATTATGAAGGAATCGAGGAGACTTTGTCCACGCTGGCAAAGACCTATCCGCTGTTCATAGCGAGCAACTGCCAGAGTGGATATATCGAAGCTGTATTAAAGCATCTAAAATCAGCGGATTGTATCCGGGATTTTTTGTGCTATGGAGATACCGGAAAGGCGAAAGAAGAGACAATCTTGCAGTTAATGAAAAAACATGATCTAAAGCATCCGGTCTACGTCGGAGATACGGAAGGGGATGCGATTTCCTGTAAAAAAGCGGGGATTCCGGTCATCTTTGCCTCATATGGACTGGGAAATATGGAGCCGGAAGATTATATCGCAAAAATAGATTCCCTGCCGGAGCTGGTTGAGGTGATGAAAAAGATCGACCGTTAGCGAAAACCAGTCATGGTTTTCGCTAACGAGTTATTCGAACTCCCGAATCCGATAGGTAACGCCCAGATCATCACAGATTTTTTGACATTTTTCCTCTTCTTCTTTGGATAGTGTCGTATCTACCGTCGATAAGATGACCTGTCGGACAAATGGACGGACATTTTTGGCAAATGTCAGCAACGCATCGAACGACTCGATGCCGAACCGGCTTCTGGTCAGCTCCAGATAGCGTTCCTTGTCCGGGGTGTTCAGACTGATGGAAACAATATCGATTTTACCCTGGAACATTGGTGCGGTATTCTTTTGATGAATCAGATCGGACAGACCATTCGTGTTGATGCGGATGGTCTTCTGATAGGTCTCTTTGACATATTCCGCAATCAGAAGCAGATCGTCTAATCGCTCTGTGGGCTCTCCGAATCCGCAGAAAACGACTTCATCATAGGACTCCATTTGAAATTTAGAAAATTCTGCGATCACCTCATCGACCGAAGGCTCGCGCGTAAGCCACAGGCTGCCGGAGTGGTTCATTTCATCCCTGTTCTGGCGGAGGCAAAAAGTGCAATTACAGGGACATCGGTTCGTTAGATTGACATAGAGATTATTGTGTACTTCATATAAAATTACCATAACAGATCCTCCTTTGCTTAATCGTATCGTAAACGGTATAATACTTCTTCGAAACAGACGCCATCGGTCACAGGCAGATCAAGCTCCATCGAGCGGTGGATACACCGGACAATAAAATCAGCTGCCTTTTCTACCGATTTTGAAAAATCGACCCCATTGACAGCATCTGCAGAAAGAATCGCGGAAAAGACATCTCCGGTTCCAGAGCGATTGACACCAATTTTTTTACGTTTGATAAATTTGGGTTCTTTTCCTTTTTCATAAATAATATTCGTCAGAAAGCTCTTTTGTGGGACTCCGGTGATTACGACCTTGGAAGGTCCCATTTCCACAAGTTCTTTGGCAAGATCAAGTAATTCCCGGTTCGAATCGCCGAAGGATTCATAGTCCCGGTCGGTCAAGAGACAGGCTTCTGTCAGGTTGGGAGTTAAAATATCTGCATATTGGACGAGCTTCTTCATTTCCCGGCACATTTCATCCGTATAAGTTCCATAGGGCTTTCCGTAATCTCCCATGATGGGATCGACGATGGCGATGGTCTGTTCTGTTTTAAATTCTTTGAAAAAATGCTCTACGATTTCAATCTGTTCTACAGAGCCAAGAAAACCGGAGCAGATTCCCTGAAAGGTAAGCTCCAGGCGCTTCCAGTGGGAAATATATTCTTCCATTTTATTGGTATAGTCATCAAAAAAATAGTGGTCAAATCCGGTATGATTTGAAAAAATCGAAGTCGGGACAGGACAGCACTGCACTCTTAAATAAGAAATAATGGGAAGCGCAACAGCAAGAGAGCAGCGCCCAAAACCCGACAGGTCGTTGATTACAGCAATTTTTTTCTGGTTGTTGTGAGAACTCAATGATATCAGCTCCTATAGATGATTTACAAACAGATATACTATACATGAAAAAAAGAAGAACGTCAATAAAATTTTCATAGACAAAGGCGGGACTTAATGATATGGTGGTAACAGTTCACCATTATTCTCCCGCAAGGTATTTTTTGTGAGTGAAGCGCAGCGAAAGTCACAGAAAATCCGAGGCAATGGGCGCG
>CADBUD010000051.1 GCA_902797785.1 uncultured Lachnospiraceae bacterium | reverse complement strand
ATTTTCATGCGTTTTTTGCACACCGTAGGCGTACAGAGTATGAAAATCCGGGGCAGTGGGCGCGAAATATGACCGTTAGGGCATATTTCCACTCTGTGCGCCTTTGGCGTGTGCATTCCTGTGTTATAGTAAATGCATTTATATAATGCGTTTCCTATAGTTCTCACGCACATTCAGTAGATATGATTAAGGAGGAAATGATAAGAAATGAATGTACAGGTGGAAACTTTAGAAAAAAATATGGCGAAAATGACGATTACCCTTCCGGCAAATGAATTGATCAATGCAATGAAGGAATCATACAAAAAGAAAAAAAATAAATTCAACGTACATGGATTCCGAAAGGGAAAAGTTCCTATGACCGTTATAGAAAAGATGTACGGACCAGAGATTTTTTATGAGGATGCAGCCAATGATCTGATCAATCAGTCCTATCCGCAGGCGATGGAGGAATCAGATTTAGAGATTGTTTCCCAGCCGGAAATCGATGCGGTCACTCTGGAAAAAGGAAAGGATTTTGTCTATACCGCCCTGGTGGCAGTAAAGCCGGAGGTGACCCTTGGGAATTATAAGGGAATCGAGGTAGAGCGTATTGACATAGAAGCCACAGAGGAAGAAATCACGGAGCGCATCGATCAGCAGAGAGAGGAAAATTCCCGTCAGATCACAGTAGAAGACCGTCCGGTACAAGATGGAGATACAGTAACGATTGACTTTGACGGTTATGTGGATGGAGAGAGATTCGAAGGCGGAAAAGCAGAAAACTACGATTTAAAGATTGGTTCTCATTCCTTTATTGATACCTTCGAAGAGCAGCTGATCGGAAAAAAGATCGGGGAACAGACAGAAGTCAATGTGACCTTCCCTGAGCAGTACCACTCAGAAGAAGTAGCAGGAAAGCCGGCCGTATTCAAGGTTGAGATCAAGAACATTAGTTATACAGAGGTTCCGGAGCTGGATGATGAGTTTGTCCAGGAGGTATCAGAAGAGTCCGATACTGTAGAGGAATACAAAGAAGAAATCAAAAAGGCAATTTTAGAAGAAAAAGAAGAGGAAGCTAAGGGTCAGAAAGAGGATAAGATCATCGAGCAGATTATTGAAGAAGCTCAGATGGAGATTCCAGAGGCAATGATCAACACGCAGATTGGTCAGCTGGTCGATGAATTTGCCCAGAGGATTCAGTCTCAGGGAGTATCTTTGGCACAGTACTTAAAGCTTTCCGGTATGTCCATGGGACAGTTCCGTGAGCAGATGAGACCGCAGGCATTACAGCGGATTCAGAGCAGACTTGTATTAGAGGCAGTTGTAGAGGCAGAAAAGATTGAGGTTCCGAAGGAAGATGTTGACAAGCAGATCGAAATCATGGCAGAGGCATACCACATCAGCAAAGAAGAAGTAGAAAAACTGATCGGTGAGGTAGAGTATAAAAATATCCGCATGGATCTGGCAATTCAAAAGGCAGTGGATGTTCTGTTAGAGGCATCCGTAGAGGTAGATCCAAAGCCACAGGAAGAAGCTGCAGAAGAACCACAGGAAGAACCTGCCTCAGAGGAATAAAAAAGAAAGAGAAGAATGGAGAACACTATGAGTTTAATACCTTATGTAGTAGAGCAGACGAGTCGGGGAGAACGTTCCTATGATATTTTCTCACGTCTGTTAAAGGATCGGATTATCTTTCTGGGAGAAGAGGTCAATGATACCACAGCCAGTCTGATCGTATCCCAGTTATTATTTTTGGAGTCCGAGGATCCGGGAAAGGATATTCATCTTTATATCAACAGTCCGGGCGGTTCTGTGACCGCAGGATTTGCAATTTATGATACAATGAATTATATTAAGTGCGATGTTTCAACGATTTGTATCGGAATGGCAGCGAGCATGGGTGCATTCCTGCTCTCCGGCGGAGCTAAGGGAAAACGCCTTGCCCTGCCGAATGCGGAGATCATGATTCATCAGCCATCCGGCGGAGCCCAGGGACAGGCGACGGAGATCAATATTGTCGCAGAGCATATCTTAAAGACCAAGGCAAAACTGAACCGGATTCTGGCAGAAAATACCGGACAGTCGATTGAAACGATCGCGTTGGATACCGAGCGGGATAATTATATGGATGCAGAGACAGCAAAGCAGTATGGCCTGATTGATGAAGTAATTTCAAATAGAAAGTAATAGATTCTTAATATAGAATTGGATACAGGAGGGAAAGAATGGCTGGAAAAGGCAGTGATAAAATCAGATGTTCCTTTTGCAACAAGACAGATAAGCAGGTAAACCGAATGATTGCCAGCCGGACAGGAGCCTTTATTTGTGACGAATGTGTGGAAGGCTGCCTTAGAATCATTGAAGAAGAGTATGGCGACACTCCGGATCTTGCCAATGAGATCAATCTGATTACACCGGAAGAGATCGTGGCATCCTTAGATGAATATGTCATTGGGCAGGAGCAGGCAAAAAAGGTTTTAGCGGTCGCGGTTTATAATCACTATAAGAGAATTGTTTCCGAAAAGGATATGGATGTCGAGCTTCAAAAGAGTAATATTATGATGCTTGGACCGACAGGATCCGGAAAAACATATCTGGCACAAAATCTTGCCCGCCTGTTGAATGTTCCGTTTGCCATCGCGGATGCGACATCTCTTACCGAGGCCGGGTATGTAGGAGAGGATGTTGAGAATATTCTCTTAAAGATCATTCAGGCAGCAGACTATGATGTTGAGCGGGCACAATATGGAATCATTTACATTGATGAGATTGATAAGATCACCAAAAAATCAGAGAATGTATCTATCACCCGTGATGTATCAGGAGAAGGAGTCCAGCAGGCATTATTAAAGATTTTGGAAGGAACGGTTGCTTCTGTTCCACCTCAGGGAGGAAGAAAGCATCCGCATCAGGAACTGATTCCGATTGATACGACAAATATTTTATTCATTTGCGGCGGTGCGTTCGAAGGCCTTGATAAAATTATTGAAAGCCGCTTAGATCAAAAAGGAATTGGATTTAATGCGGAAATCACAGATAAAAAAGAAACAAATCCAGGAGAGCTGTTCGAAAAAGCGATGCCGCAGGATTTGATCAAATATGGTATGATTCCGGAGTTCATCGGACGTGTTCCGATTTTGGTCGCGTTAGATAAGCTGGACGAGGAAAGCCTGATTCGAATTTTAAAGGAGCCGAGAAATTCCCTGACGAAGCAGTATAAGCGTTTGTTTGAATTTGATGGAGTTGAGCTGAATTTTGAAGAAGACGCGTTGAAGGAGGTTGCCAGACTGGCAATGGAGCAAAAGACGGGAGCACGAGGTCTGCGTTCCATTATGGAAAAGACCCTGTTGGATTCCATGTATCGGATTCCATCTGATCAATCGGTCATAAGAGCCACGGTGACGAAGGATTCTGTCAATGGAAAGGGAGAGGTTCTGGTCGAACGGAAGGATGATCTTACTACATCCAAAAAGAAAAAGTTTACCAATATTTTTAACAAAGACGAAACAGCTTGATTAGGAACTGTGCAAAAATAAGAATAAAAGGAACAGACTTTGGAAAGATTGATAGGGGTGGAAAATAATATATTTTCCGCCTCTTAATTTTGTATGACACTTTGGCGACGGTAGAACACCGAAAGACGAAGTTTTGAGGTGGGCAGCAGCGTTGTTAGCGAGTAGGGGGAGAATCCTCCTACTCGATTTGAAATGGGAAAAGAGAAAGAGTTGTCGGAAAGGGGAATAAAATGAAAGAGGCAGAAGTAAAATATATACCGGCACTTGCGCTTAGGGGGATCAGTCTCCTGCCAGGGATGATCATTCATTTTGATATCAGCAGAAAGCGTTCGATTCACGCGGTCGAGCGTTCCATGGCAGAGACCAGGGAGCTCTATCTGGTTGCGCAAAGAAACATTGAGGATGATGAGCCTGAAATTGAAAATTTATATACAGTAGGCGTACTGGCAGAAATTAAAAAGGTCATAAAAATGCAAAAGGGACTGGTTCGAATCCTGATTGAAGGAATCGGACGGGCAGAGACCTTGAAGATGGAGAATACCGGAGCCTGCCTGATGGCGGAAATTGCTGTTTTGGAGGATGAGGTCCTAAGCTATGATCCAGAGGAAGAGGAAGCGATGCGCAGAGAGCTTGGGGAGGCTTTTACAGAATACGCCAAAGTCTCTGGAAGCTTTAGTGATGACAGCAGAGAACAGATCTTGAGTACTTACGATCTTCGTTCTCTGGTAGACAATATCTGCAACAGCGTACCGTTCCGTTATCAGCAAAAGCAGGAGCTTCTGGAGACCTTATCGTTTCAGGAACGCTACGAAAAACTCTGTAGCCTGCTGGTCAGTGAGGTGGGAATCCTGAACCTAAAAAAAGAACTCCAGGAAAAAACGAAGAAGCGAATTGACAAGAATCAAAAAGAATATATCCTCCATGAGGAAATGAAGCAGATTCGTGAGGAGCTCGGCGAAGAGGATCCGGTGACGGACGCAGACCGATTTATGGAAGAATTAAAGGATCTGAAGGCTTCCACAGACGTAAAGGAAAAAATCAAAAAAGAGATCAACCGTTTCCGCGGAATGTCACCGAATTCCTCTGAGAGCAGTGTCAGCAGAGGGTATATCGAAACCCTGTTAGAACTTCCTTGGAATAAGACTTCGCAGGATAACAATGATTTAAAGAATGCGGAAAAAAAGTTAAACGAAGACCACTATGGTCTGGAAAAAGTAAAAGAGAGGATGCTGGAATTTCTGGCAGTGCGGAACCTGACTCAAAAAGGGGAGTCTCCTATCATCTGCTTAGTGGGTCCTCCGGGGACAGGAAAGACTTCGATTGCCCGGTCTGTTGCGGCAGCCCTGAACAAAAAATATGTTCGGATCTGTCTGGGCGGAGTCCGGGATGAAGCAGAGATCAGAGGACACAGAAAGACCTATGTTGGAGCAATGCCGGGAAGAATTGTTACTGGTCTGAAATCTGCCGGCGTGAGCAATCCAATGATCCTGCTGGATGAGATCGATAAGGTGGGAAATGACAGAAGAGGTGATACAGCGTCTGCCCTGTTGGAGGTCTTGGATGGAGAGCAGAATGTCCGCTTCCGAGATCACTATATCGAGATTCCTATCGATCTGTCAGAGGTTCTATTTATATGTACTGCTAATTCGACGCAGACAATTCCACGACCGCTGCTGGATCGGATGGAGCTGATCGAGGTCAGCAGTTATACAGAAAATGAAAAATTTCACATAGCGAAGGAACATCTTCTTCCTAAGCAAAAAAGAAAAAATGGCCTGACAAAAAATCAGCTTACCGTTTCTGATTCGGCAATCAAAAAGATGATTCAAGGCTATACCAGAGAAGCCGGGGTCCGCGGTCTGGAGCGGAAGTTCGGAGAAATCTGCCGTAAAAGTGCCCGTAGGATTTATGAAGATTCTCAAAAAAAGATCAAAGTGACGGAGGAAAATCTCGAGGAATATCTTGGAAAAGAAAAGTTCACCATTGATATGGCGAATGAAAAGGATGAAGTAGGAATCGTCCGGGGGCTGGCATGGACGAGCGTTGGCGGAGATACCTTGCAGATTGAAGTCAATGTGATGCCGGGAAAAGGGGAAATCCTTCTGACTGGAAAGCTGGGAGATGTAATGAAGGAATCGGCTCAGGCCGGAATCAGTTATATTCGTTCCGTCAGTGAAAAATATCATATTGCGCCGGATTATTTTCAGAAGAAAGATATTCACATTCATATTCCGGAGGGAGCTGTGCCAAAGGACGGACCGAGCGCCGGAATCACCATGGCGACCGCTATTCTTTCTGCTGTTACGAATAAAAAAGTATATGCCAATCTTGCCATGACCGGAGAGATTACCCTTCGGGGAAGAGTGCTTCCAATCGGCGGATTAAAAGAAAAACTTCTGGCGGCAAAAAATGCGGGAATCAGGACAGTCCTGGTTCCAAAGAAAAATAAGCCGGACGTAGAAGAAATGTCAGAGGAAATTACCAATGGACTGAAAATCATTTTTGTAGAGACAATGGAGGAAGTAATCTCACAGGCCTTGGTCAAAAAGAAGAAAAACAAAGCATAATACAAGGAGCGGATGATGAAGATAATAGATGCACAGTTGGAAACCGTATGCGGACACAAAAGTGTTCTGCCGGAAAATACAGAACGTGAGATTGCATTTGCCGGGAAATCAAATGTAGGAAAATCCTCACTGATCAATGGACTGATGAACCGGAAATCGTTAGCCAGGACGTCTTCCCAGCCGGGAAAGACACAGACCATCAATTATTACAAGATTACCTACCGGCCGGATCCTCGGGAGGGAGAAACAACGCCTGAGAACAGGGACGAGCAGATTTATTTTGTCGATCTGCCGGGCTATGGCTTTGCCAAGGTGCCGGAAAAGGAACGTAAGGCGTGGGGGACTATGATTGAACGGTATTTGTACCAGTCAAAACAGCTTAAGCTGGTCTTTCTTCTGATTGATCTTCGCCATACTCCGTCTGCGAACGATAAGATGATGTATGATTGGATTTGTGAACAAGGTTACGAGCCGGTCATCATCGCAACAAAACTGGATAAACTCAAAAAAAGCCAAGTGCAAAAAAATATTAGCGTAATAAGAAATGGGCTCGGTATGCCAAAACAGGGGAAAATCTTCCCCTATTCCGCCGTTACGAAGGCGGGAAGAGAAGAAATCTGGAACTATATCCGCTTCACAGGATAATCACATTTTCTTCGAAAAGGAAACATATTTTAATCAAAAATTCATCATAAATCCAGTCTATACTTAGGAGCATAGAAACAAACAAAGCAGTCACAACAAACAGATAGGCTTTGAGTGATGAAAAAAGAAGAAAGCAGATGACCGCATAGCGGATGAAAGGAGAATGCCATATGAGTTATCCATTTGATGAAAACGAAAAGAACAATAGAACCGAGGAAGAGTATAGAAACAGAAGACCGGAAGAGGATTACAGAAGCGAAGAGAATTACAAATCAGAAGAAAATTACAGAAGTGAAGAGAATTTGAAATCTGATGAAAATGATGCTCGCAGGGAGGCGTACAAAAAAGAAGGGGCGGACAATTCAAATATAGAGAGAAGCCGTCGCATAGAGCCGGAGCGGGATAATTATACGCAAAGACCTGAAGTTAACCGCCGCCGTTACAATCCATATGACAATTATCCGGAATATTCCAATTCCTCGAAGAAATCGGAGGAGGATTATTATTCCTATCAGGGAAATTATGATTATCAAAGAAATCATAGATGGAGCTATGATGATGGATATTCAGATGATTACCCTCAAAATCAAGGACAGAGGAATAAGAAAAAGAGCAATAAGAGCTTTTATGGAAAAGCTGTTGCCGCAGCTCTTGCCGTTGGACTTTTAGCTGGAATAGGGGCTTACGGCTTATCTAGTAACAATGCTTCCACCGATTCACGGAGCACGACCGCTTCTGTAGCAGAGTCAGATACAGAGACAAAAGGCGATGATTCCGCAGATTCAAAAAAAGAGTCGTCTTCTGATGTAAAGACTGTACAGACCGTTCAGACGACAGGTAATGTATCCACTACTGTCCAGGATGTTTCCGATATGGTAGAAAATGTAATGCCTTCCATTGTATCTGTGACCTGTTCCCAATATGTCAATAATTATAATAATTATTATGATTTTGGCAGTCTGTTTGGACAAAGCTATGATGGATACAGTGAGCAGAGCCAGGATCTGTATGATTACTTTGAACGGTATTTTGGAGAGGGAAATGACGGATATGGCTACGGGGACGACGATAGTGATGACTATGGAAACGAAGACCGGGGCAGCAGAGAAAAAGGATCTGACTCTGATTCGGATGACAAGGGAACACTTCAGGAATCCTCAGCAGGAACTGGAATTATTATTGGACAGACTGATGATTCTCTTTATATCGTGACCAACTATCATGTAGTAGAAGGCGCAGATGCGGTAAAGGTCGGTTTCTGTGATGACAGCAGCGTAGAGTGCAAGGTAAAAGGTTATGACTCAGATGCGGATCTTGCGGTTCTGGAGCTGCCATTATCTGAAATTGATGCTTCTACATTAAAAGCAATCAAGGTGGCGACCTTAGGAGATTCCTCCAAGGTAACGGTGGGAGAATCAGCGATTGCCATTGGTAATGCGCTTGGCTATGGACAGTCAGTGACGACGGGCGTGATCAGCGCGGTAGAGCGTGAGGTTCAGCTGACGGATAAGACCATGACACTGATTCAGACTGATGCTGCGATCAACCCTGGAAACAGCGGCGGCGGACTCTTTGACGCCTCTGGAAATATCATTGGAATCAATACGATTAAATATGCCTCTGATTCCGTAGAGGGAATGGGATACGCAATTCCAATCACAGATGCCTATCCGATTATTTCACGTTTGATGAACTCTGAGGAAATTGCGGAGGAAGAGCAGGGATATCTTGGAATTACCGGTACTGCCATTGACGAGCAGTATCAGTCGATGTTCGGTATGCCGGCAGGAATTTATGTTTCTACAGTCGAAAGTGGTTCTCCGGCAGAAAAAGTTGGAATTACCAAAGGATATATCATCACCAAAATCGGAGATGAAAAAATCACAAGCATGGATACCCTTTCCCAGATTATTCGCAGCCATAAGTCAGGAGATGAAATAACCTTGACAGTAGCAGTTGCAAATGCAGGAGAATATGAAGAAAAAGAATTAAAGGTAACACTTGGCAGCAGACCGGTTTCTGAGTCATCAGCAGAAGAGGAGAAAGAAAAAGAAAAATAAGAATTAAAATAGAACCGGAAAACGCATGGAAGGAAATGTTACTATTTACAGCCGATATCTCGCAAGTATTTTCAAGCATATTTTGCTTGAAAATACGGGGC
This sequence comes from uncultured Lachnospiraceae bacterium, assembly GCA_902797785.1. GTDB lineage: Bacteria > Bacillota > Clostridia > Lachnospirales > Lachnospiraceae > RUG14305. The sequence goes on along the minus strand of CADBUD010000051.1, from coordinate 16,744 downwards.
AGCAGTGCGCCAAATGCGACCGAAGGGAGTATTTGTGTGCATTTTGTTGCTATGAACAGCGGAGCTGTGAATAGTAACAAGGAAATTTCTTTCCATGCGTTTTTTTTGATGGTAACGATTGACAAATTTGTTGAAATGGATTAAAATTAAATAGATATATTTGTGAAAAACTGTGACTATTTACCATTGTGCTGCTAGGGCAGTAAATGGGGGCAGGATGTCATCCGCAATGGATGTGAGAGCCAAAGAATGGGAAACATAGCGTTTCCCGGAGGGGGAAGCAGGAAAAAGACAGCGATGTGAAAGACAATGAGGAAACTGCAATGGGAAAAATAAAATTTAAATCACTATCAGTAAAATTCATACTGCTTCTATTAGTTCCCAGCGTGCTGCTTATGGTAGTGGTTGGTCTGATTTGCGTTCAAAACGTATATCGGATTACAGGGGAGATGGCAGAGGACGCTGTATATACTGCAAATTTGGCAGATTGTGAAAAAATAGATACCTTCTTTAAAAAATATAGAACCATTCTGGAGCGTTCCGAAACGGATGAGGACTTAAAGCAATATCTTAGCACCATGACATCCGAGGTATATGAAACCTCCAAAAATAAAGTCTATCAGCAGGCATTGAGGAGCCTGCCGTACTATCTGGAGAGCATGGGAGAGGATAGTGAATATATTACCATGTGGGTTTCAGACAAAGATTCTGACTATATGATGGAGGATTCTCATTCCGGAAAATACTACAGCCGTCAGGACGGCTGGATTATGGAGCAGCGACCATGGTATGTTCAGATGGAGGGGCATGATGGTTTTACCGTCACCACCCCGTTCGAACACTATCTGGATTCTTCCGATGTTTTGATCAGTATGGTCATGCCAGTGTATAACTATACAAAGCGGGAAATGCTGGGAGCTGTGGGAGCGGATATCCGTTTGAAAAAGTTACGGGAGATGATTGATAAAAATAATCTGATGAGCGGAAAAATCATCGTCCTGTTCGATACAGAAGGAAAAGCGTTCTATTCTTCTGATGAAGACAATACCATGACGCTAAGTGAATACGAAGAGATCCGCAGAAAAGAATATGTTGAGAAAAATACAGAAGATTCACCGGTCAGAAGCTTTACGTTTCAGATGAATGGAGAAAAGATGGTGGCCTGCTTTGCGAATGTAGAGGTCACGGACTGGGACATTCTCTCCATTATGCCATATTCGAATATCCGCGACCAGGTTCGGATGGCAGCCTTGCGGGTGGCATTAATCTTGATCGTAGGCGTTGTTATCCTAATGGGATTTTTATTATCTGTATTTCAGGGAATTATAAAACCAATCAAAAAGATGAATGGAGCAATGAAAAAGATTGCGGATGGAAATTATGAAGACCGTCTGGAAGTAGAGAGCTATGACGAAATCGGACAGCTTTCTGAATTGGTAAATAAAGCGCTGAAGACCCTGTTCTATCGTTCTGAATATGACAGTATGACCAATCTCTATAGCCAGGTGGCATTATATCGTAAAGTAGATGAGCTGCTTTTAAAATTTCCGGAAGAAAAGTTCGCGGCAGTGATTCTTGATATTCGTCAGTTCAAGATCATCAACGATGTATACGGCAGGAGCGAGGGAGACCGTCTGCTTTGTTACATTGCCAAAATGGTGGGAGAGAAGAGCAGTGAAGATTATCTATGTGCCAGAGTCGGCGCAGATATGTTCTATATTTTCTTAAAATATGAAAAACAAGAGGACATTGTAACACTGATCAAAGATTTTCGGAATAAAGCAGAAAATAATGAATATGGCATACCGCTCCATCTTCAGTTTGGAATCAATTATGTTATGGAAAACAATGAAAATGCAGTGATCGTTTTTGATCATGCGCAGCTCATGCTCCAAAAAGTGAAGCGGTCTGATGGATGTGATTATTTATTCTATGATGATGTGATTCGGAAACATATGATTGAGGAAGCAAAGCTGGAAAATCTTGTGGAATCAGCAATTTTAGAGCGGCAATTTGTTCCGTTCTTTCAGCCGAAGGTCAGCATCTCGACCGGAAAGGTCGTGGGAGCAGAGGCACTGGTCCGCTGGAATCATCCGGAACGGGGCATGATTTCCCCGGGACTTTTTATTCCTATGTGTGAGCGTACCGGAAAGATTATGTTGGTAGACGAGTATATGTGGGAGGAGACCTGCCGTATTCTGCATGAATGGATTTTAAGGGGAAAAGATGTCGTGCCGATTTCTGTAAATGTTTCCCGGATTCATGTATATGATGAACAGTTGGTCAAAAAGATTACCAGCCTGATTCAAAAATATGAGATTCCATCGAAATACTTGGTCCTGGAAGTGACGGAGAGCATGTATATGGATAATTTAGAGACCTTGAATGCACTGATCAAAGAGCTTTCAAAAGCCGGATTCAAGATTTCAATGGATGATTTTGGTTCCGGTTATTCCTCCTTGAACAGTCTAAAGGATATGACGTTGGATGAAATTAAAATCGACCAGGGATTTTTAAATGAGACCGTTGCCAGTGACAAAGGAAAAATCGTAATCAGCGAGATGATTACAATGATTAAAAAACTAAAAATGAAAATTGTCGCGGAAGGAGTAGAAACCAAAGAACAGGCCAAATATTTAAAAAATGTCGGATGTGACGTGGCACAGGGGTTCTATTATTCCCGTCCGATTCCCAAAGAACAATTCGAACAGATTGCTTTTGAACAGGAATTTGAAAAAATCTAGTTTTGTTTCATGATTGATTAGATGAAGAAAAGAGCTTCGGTGTGCTTGCACATAAGAAGCTCTTTTTTGCGCATCATTTTATATCGTTAGCGAAAACCGGCAGCGGTTTTCGTTAATGAATATGTGCCCTACGCTTGTGAATAACTCCGTTAAAAAGTGGAAAGATTTAGAAGAAAAGTGGATAAGCTTGTGAAAAATGTGAATAACTTTTCTGAAAAAATCAGGATATCGTCTTGACAGGAGGCAGAAAATAAAAAATACACAAGATATAGGTCATAAAAGTTATTAACATGGGGATGTGGAAAATGTGGATAAAATATCGTCTTCGGTGTGCAAAAAAACGCATGAAAATACCTTGCGGGATAACGGCTGTGAATAGTAACATGAATATAACAAAAACAGAAGATATAAATTGACTTTAATTTAGAACAATGTTATATTGATAATATGCAATTTTTGAACCAGATATTCATTGTTTCCTTAAAATTCATAAATTTTTTTCGAAAATTTGTTACTATTTATCAAATGATGTTGGGGTAAAAGTGCCATGCGATGAAATTGCATGTGCACTTTGTACAAAAATCCGGAGGGACAAGCGAGCTTGTCCCTCCGGATTTTTGCGCAAAGATCACAAGGCGTGAAAAGCCTTGTGATCTCGACATCATCAAATTCTCTTGTTGTGAATAGTAGATGAAAAGAAACATCGTGACTTAGGGGAAATGGATCGGCAGAAAAGCAGAAATTGCAAATAATGAAAAAGGAGAATGTAACAATGAGGAAAGGAATGAAAAAAATTGCCAAAAAGGCAGCAGCCTCATTTCTGGCAGCGGCACTTTGTGTCACAAGCTTTCCGTCGGGGATTCCGGGACTCGACCTGACAGCAAAGGCAGCGACACCGGCCGACCGACCGGACAAAACGATTGTCTACTTTGTGGATTGTGGAGACTATGTCGTGGATACCGTTTCCGCAGGGGATCAGCTGGGAACGCACAACAGTGTCACGGATCAGGTCTATGGGAAAGATGCGGCGACAGGCTATAAGTGGGGAATCGTGGATACGATATCAGACCCTCTCAAAAATGGAACCAGTGGCTGTGGAGGAGCATTTACCGATAACACCTGGCCATATGAGGAAAATACGGCAAACACTGATGTTGACAAGACAAAGTCGAATCGTTACACCAAGAACCAATATGAAAAAGGTATTGCAGAGCGTTATCTGGACTATCAGTTCGAGCTGGAGAATGGCACCTATGATGTCAGCGTATTCTGTACTGACCCATGGAACTGTTCCGAAGCACCGGAGGTATATGTAAATTATAACAAAGACAGCAAGATAAGGATTGCCTCTGGCGAGGAAATGTCAGACAACATCATCAATCTCAAGCCGGCGACAGCGACAGTAGAGGTCAAAGATGGAGACCTGACGGTAAATTTGCGTGCTTCCAGCGGAGATGGTGTTGAAAATCGTGCGATCAATGTCTGTTACATTTTAATTAAAGAGCATAGAGAAAAAACCGAAGAAGAAAAAGAAGCAGAAGCAAATCAGGATGAAACAAAGGTAACCAATGACTACGCAGCACTGACCTTGGAAGGAACCCAGATTTCAGATAACATTTCCCTTCCGTCAAAAGGTGTAAACGGAAGTGAGATTACATGGGTGAGCTCGAATGAATCTGTGATTTCCAGTACAGGTGCTGTTACCAGACCGAAGGCAGGCTCTGCTGATGCCAAGGTGACGTTGACAGCGACGATTCGCTCCGGGGAAGTTTCAAAAGAAAAGAAATTCAATGTCGTAGTATTGGCTCAGAGTGATATTTCTGATTTGTCAGCATTTGATTTGGATAAGGTAGAGATTCTGGATGATTACTATAATCAGGCAGCCAAAAAGGATGTGGATTTCTTAAATACTTTCGATCCGGATCGTCTTCTCTACAATTTCCGCCTGACCGCCGGATATACGGCAGATGATATTTCCTCTCAGTTCGATTTCGACGGAGATGGAAAAGGTGCGACAAAATCCTATAGTGGATGGGAGGATTCTCAGATTGCAGGGCATACTTTGGGACATTATTTGTCCGCTGTTGCGCAGGCAGTCGCAAATGGATATGGAGATGAAGTAGGAGCAGATCAAAAGACCATCTCCGACCGACTCAACTATTTAGTAGAGTCTTTGGCAGATTGTCAGGAAAAATACGGAACAGGATATATCTTTGGTGACAAAAAGACCGTCAGCAAGACCAATATGGAGATCCAGTTCGATATTATGGAAGGAAAGGCTTCAGGAGATACGTGGGTACCATGGTATACAATGCATAAAATCTTGAATGGTCTGGTAGCAACCTATGAATATACCGGAAATACTCAGGCACTTGATGTTGCGGAAAAATTGGGCGAGTGGGTATATCAGAGAACCAGCACATGGACCGATCAGATCAAATCCAGAGTGTTGGGGAAAGAGTATGGCGGAATGAATGACTGCTTGTTCGAGCTTTATAAATGCGCAAAGGCGGCCGGATATTCCGATTATGATCATTTTGCTGCGGCAGGAAAGAAATTTGATGAGGATTCCCTGTTTGAAGCTGTCATGAAGAGCGATAAGATCAATGGATCCGCAAAAAATGTCATCAATGGAAAGCATGCGAACTGTACGATTCCAAAATTCATCGGTGCCTTAAACCACTATCTGGCGTTAAATGGCGAGCCGGGAGAAGATGATGCGGAGAAATATTTAGAGTATGCAGAAGCATTTTTTGATTATGTAACGACACATCATACCTATATTACAGGAGGAAATAGTGAGTGTGAGTTCTTTGGTGCAGATGATATTCTGGACAGAGAGCGGAGCAATGCCAATAATGAGACCTGTAATACTCATAACATGCTGAAATTTTCCAGAATGTTATTCCTGTTGACCGGAGACAAGAAATACGCAGATTATTACGATACGACCTTTACCAATGCCATCATGGCATCAATTAATGAAGAGACCGGAATGACGACCTACTTCCAGCCGATGGCAACAGGTCTTTGGAAAGTATACTGTAATCCGGATGTGGAAAAGAACTATTTCTGGTGCTGTACCGGAACAGGACTCGAGAACTTTACCAAGCTGGGTGACGGCTTCTACTATACTTCAGGTACAGATAAGCTGATCGTGAACCAGTATGTAAGCTCTGAAGTGACCTGGGCAGAAGGAAATATCAAACTGAAACAGGAAACAAAGATTCCGGAAACAGACAGTGCAAAGTTCACCGTCAGTCTTCTGAATGGAAAGACCAGTGCAAAATTGGATCTTCGTTTTAGAGTTCCTGACTGGATCAGCGGTTCCGCAAAGATTACCGTCAATGGAACAGTAGTAAATGTAACAGAAAGCAATGGCTATGTTTCTGTCAACAGAGAATGGAAAAATAACGATGTCATTGAAATGACGATTCCGATGACCATTCGCGCCTATACCCTTCCGGATAATCCGGGAGTCGTGTATGGATTCAAGTATGGACCAGTCGTTCTGGCAGCACAGCTTGGAACAGACGACAAGATGACGACACATCAGATTGGAGTACAGTGCGATGTTGCAGATTACAAGATTGTCAATGGACAGGAAATGAAGCTTTCCGGAAACTATGGAGGAACCTCCAATCTGGCAACATTGACGACAGAGACTCTGGCAGTAGAGGGAACTTCTGTTTCAGATTACATTGAAAACATTACAGAATATCTTGTGAAGGATGACAATGCCCTGTCCTTTACCTTAAATGGAACAGATTATGATGGTACATTGAACTTTGTTCCATACTATCGAATTCATGAGCAGAGATATGGTGTATATTGGCTGTTTACCGGAGATGATCCTGCAAAGGTTCAGGAAAACATCTTAAACGCAAAGAAGACGAACAGAGATCAACATGTTTATCTGGATGGTGTGGGAATTGGTTATGGACAGCAGACCGAAGGAAATGCCACGACCTATCCAAATATGGAAGAAACAGGGAACGGCTCTGTGGGAGATATGAGTGCCCTGACTCGTTACGCAAAAGCCGGCGGAAGCTTTTCCTATCTGTTCAAGGTGGACAAGACCAAGAAAAACTATCTGACCTGTCAGTATTTAAAGGAAGATAATGGAAAGACCATGATTATCAAGGTCGGAAATGCGGTCATTGGCACAACAAAATTAGATTATGCCGGTTCAGAAGAAAAGTATTCTGTAAAATACGAGATTCCAGCAGATCTTGTAGCACAGGCTGAGACAATCGATCATACAAATGCAACAACAGGAATCACGGAAAAACGTGACGTTCTTCGAATCTCCTTTACCGGAGCTGATGGTGAAGATTCAGCCAGACTGAGTACCTCGGCTTATACCAGCACGGAGTATAGCAAAAATGCCGGCATCAAAAAAGTGACCTCAGATATAGGAACCGTTACGTCCAAAGACGATACCTTTACTATTACCGTACCGACAACGACAGGACAGGTGAAGGTCAAAGCAGAATTAGAGGATACCTGCGGATTGCTTTATATGGATGGAGTTCTTGTAAATGAAACTCAGGCAAAGAAGATTGAGCTGAGCGGACAGGAAACGACGATTCAGTTAAAGGCATATGCAGAAGACCATGAGACATCAAAGGACTATACCTTAAAGATTCTTAAGAGTGATGAGACACCACAGCAGCAGACAGATTCAGATCCGAATCCAAATCCGGGACCAAATAGTGAGCAAACGACAACGGCACTGAAATCCATTGCGTTATCATCAAAGACAAAATCCATGGTCATTGGACAGACAGCGATCCTGACAGTTAAATTCACACCGGCAAATGCGACGAATAAAGACGTTACCTTTAAGGTGGATAAGTCAAGCATTGTTTCCGTGACACAAAAGGGAAAAATCACGGCCAAGAAAAACGGAAAGGCTGTAGTGACTGTAGTCAGCAAGGAAAATAGCAAGATCAAAGCGACCTGCACGATTACCGTTAAGAAGCCGAGCGTAACGATTTCCGGAAAGACCAAGGTGAAAAAAGGTAAATCCATCAAGCTGACCGCCAAGGTAAAGAACTTTAAGGGAACCATTAAGTGGTCTTTGGATAAAAAGTCTAAGAAGCTTGCGACCTTAAAGGCAAAAGGAAAGACAGCAACACTGAAGGCGAAAAAGAAGACCGGAACAGTGACCGTTACTGTCAAAGCTGGTACTGTTTCGAAAAAGAAAAAGATCCAGATTAAAAAGAAATAAAAGATAAGAGCAGTTCTTAATAAAAGCAGTTCTTAAGAAAAAAGAGCGGATGATATAGACATCCGCTCTTTTTTTAATAAGAAGAGAAAAGCCTCAGCTCAGCATTCCACCCAGTGTGCCGCTTCCGAGGCAGAGAAGTGCAGTGGTAGCAAAATTGGAAGCATCACCCTGCAGTGCATGATGAAAGAGCAGGGAAAGCAGAACCAGAAGTAGAAAATAAGAACTCCCGACACAAAAGCCCCAGAGAAACTTTCGCTCTTTTTTCTGCTTCCCGATAAGAAATCCGCCTAAGAAGCAGGAAAGAAAATAAATGACAAGAATGCCAATGGAAACCATTGACAGAGAGGGCTTTGTTTTTAACATCAGAAAAGAAAAAAGCAGCAGGAGGAGAAAGGTAGTGAGATAGGAGATCAGCAGATTCTTGAACAGGGAGGAAACAGGGGAAAGAATAGAACGGAATCGCATCGTTTGAGCACCTCAAAAAACATTTGTTACTAAATTATATGAAGAAAGAAGAAAAAGTATGAAAAAACACTTTTTTTTTCAGAAACACTGTGATATAATCGTTAAGTAATTGGGTTTTTCAGCCCAAAAGAGTAAGGAGAAGAAAAAGGAGGAAGAATCATGAAGCATATTAAAACCTTGCAGACAAGAAATTTAAAAGAGTCCATGAAAAAAGGCGGATGTGGAGAGTGCCAGACATCTTGTCAGTCAGCCTGTAAGACATCTTGTACCGTGGGAAATCAGAGTTGCGAGAATAGATAGACCCGGGGAACAGTGCGTCATGGCATGGATATGATGGGGAAGCACGCTGGAGTGTTTCCGTTTTTTAATGTCATGAGAAAACAAAGATGGTTAGGGACTGTTCATAAATAAAATCACCATTTTGCGTGGTATTGATGAACAGTTCCTACGTACAGAAAGAAAACGTTGTGGCTCTCAAGGGAAAGGTTGTAAAAATGATTCACCAGTTTAAGAATAACGGATATTTTATTGTGATGGATGTCAACAGCGGTTCGATTCATATCGTAGATGAGCTGGTCTATGACATTCTTCCGTTATATGAAAAAATGGCAAAAGAAAAACATGAAGGGGAAAAGATTTTGGCAGAGGAGATCATGCCGGCACTTTGCGAGGAAGAGCCGCAGAGGTATGAGGCGGATTCTCCTGATTTAAAAGAAAAGATTAACGAAGCATTGGAAGATATCCATGAGTTAATAGAGGAAGAACAGCTTTTTACTGAAGATATTTATGAAAACTATCTGGTCGATGTATCCAAACGTCAGACCGTGGTAAAGGCGCTCTGCCTTCATATTGCACATGACTGCAATCTGTCCTGTCAGTACTGCTTTGCAGGGGAAGGAGAGTATCATGGAGAACGGGATCTGATGTCATATGAGGTCGGAAAGCAAGCACTGGATTTTTTGGTGGCTAACTCCGGAAACCGGAGAAATCTGGAGGTGGATTTCTTTGGGGGAGAGCCGCTTTTGAATTTTCCAGTGGTAAAAAAGCTGGTAGAATATGGTCGTTCTTTGGAGGAAGCACATCAGAAAAAATTCCGGTTTACGCTGACGACCAATGGGGTGGCTTTAAATGATGAGATTATGGAGTTTGCCAATCGGGAGATGGCAAATGTCGTGCTTAGCATTGATGGAAGAAAGCAGGTACATGACCGGATGCGTCCATTTCCGAACGGGAGTGGAAGCTATGATTTGATTTTGCCAAAGTTTCGACGATTTGCAGAGTCGCGCAAGCAGACCAATTATTACGTTCGTGGGACGTTTACCCATCATAATCTGGATTTTTCAAAAGATGTACTCCATTTGGCTGATCTTGGGTTTCAACAGATTTCTGTTGAGCCGGTCGTCGCACCGCCAACAGAGGACTATGCGATTCAAAAAGAGGATCTGCCAATGTTGATGAAGGAGTATGATGATCTTGCAGCAGAGCTGGTAAGACGAAAGAAAAAGGGAGAGGGCTTTCAGTTTTTTCATTTTATGATTGATTTGGAGGGAGGACCCTGTGTTGCAAAGCGTCTGTCCGGCTGCGGGTCAGGGACAGAGTATCTGGCGGTGACTCCATGGGGGGATTTATATCCCTGTCATCAGTTTGTGGGACAGGAAGATTTTTTGATTGGAAATGTTTTTGATGGCATTAAAAATACAGATCTGCAGGACGAATTTAAACGATGCAATGTGTATTCAAAAGAAGAATGTAAGCACTGCTTTGCAAAATTTTACTGCAGCGGTGGCTGTGCGGCAAACTCTTACAATTTTCATGGTAATATCACAGATCCCTACGAGATAGGATGTGAGCTGCAGAAAAAAAGAGTTGAGTGTGCCATCATGATCAAAGCTGCCATGGCAGACGTATATACTTGTTAACGAAAACCGTTGCCGTTTTTCGCTAACGGTATAAACTGATGCGCACGGATTTTATAAGGAAAATGTCGCTCTTGGCGACCAAAATCCGGCGTGACTTATGAACAAAACGGCAAGCCATTTCGTTCATGAGTATAACAGTAAAGAAATGATACGGAATTAAGTTTAGGAGGATGTAAAATGTTAAAGAAAAGTAACAGTATTCTGGTGCTGCTTTTGACCGTAGCTCTGATTGCGGTGACGGGGTATTTTGCAGCGAATATCGTACAGAATACCGGAGATGGAAACGGCATAATTCTTGGCCTGGATCTGGCTGGTGGTGTCAGCATCACATATGAGGTCGTTGGAGACACACCAACAGAGAGCGAAATGAGTGATACGATCTTCAAGCTGCAAAAGCGTGTAGAGACCTATAGCACAGAGGCGCAGGTCTATCAGGAGGGAGAAGACCGTATTATTGTAGAAATTCCGGGCGTGACGGATGCAAATGAGATTTTAGAGGCATTGGGAAAACCTGGTTCCCTGACCTTCCAGGATCCGGATGGAAACGATGTGATTGACGGTACAGATATTGCGAACGCATCTGCAGAAGTCATCCAGAACGACCTTGGAAACAAAGAATATGTCGTCGGATTGGAGTTCACTGCAGAGGGAACAAAGAAATTTGCTGATCTGACATCTGCAAATATCGGAAAAAATCTTCCCATCGTATACGATGGTGAGACCATCAGTAATCCTACAGTTCAAACCGCGATTACCGGCGGAACAGCTCAGATTTCCGGAATGGAAAGCTATGAGGCAGCAGAACGTCTTGCTTCACAGATTCGTATAGGTTCTCTTTCTGTGGAACTTTCAGAGCTGCGTTCCTCTGTCGTTGGCGCACAGTTAGGAAAGGATGCTTTGCGGACAAGTTTGATCGCGGCTATGATTGGTATTGGAATCATTATGGTATTCATGATGATTGTATATTTGGTTCCTGGTATTGCAACGAGTCTGGCATTACTGCTGTACACGTTCCTGACAGTCATTATTATCTATGCATTTGATATTACGCTCACGCTTCCTGGAATCGCAGGTGTCATCCTCTCCATTGGTATGGCGGTCGATGCAAATGTTATCATTTTTGCACGTGTAAAGGAAGAACTCGCTGCAGGAAAAAGTGTTGCTTCAGCTTTAAAGATTGGATTTAAAAAAGCGACTTCTGCCATTGTCGATGGAAACGTTACGACTCTTATTGCGGCGGTCGTACTTGGAATGATGGGTTCCGGAACAGTAAAGGGATTTGCAATGACTCTGGGACTTGGTATCGTTCTGTCAATGTTCTCGGCTCTTTTGCTTACCAGATATATCATTTACGCTCTCTATGGTGTTGGAATCAAGAGCGAAAAATGTTATCGTGCTCAAAAGCAGAGAAAGGTTATTGATTTTGTTTCTAAAAAAGTTGTTTTCTTTATTATTGCCATCGCAGCGATTCTTTCCGGTTTTGTTGCTATGGGCATTCATGCCGGTCAGGGAGACAATGCGTTGAATTTCAGCCTGGAGTTCATGGGCGGTACTTCTACCAACATCACCTTTGATGAGGATAAGACGGTAGATCAGATTGAAAAAGACATCATTCCGGTGGTACAAAAAGCGATTAACGATACAGCAGTTCAGGCACAGGCGGTAACCGGAGAAAATCAGGTCGTAATTAAGACCAAGATCTTAAGCTTAGAGGAGAGAGAAGCTCTGAATCAGGCAATGGTCGATGAATTTGGAGTGGATGAATCTTTGATTCAGTCTGAAAATATCAGCTCTACGATTAGCTCCGAAATGCGGGAGGATGCGGTTGTCGCTGTTGTGATTGCCATTATTTTGATGTTGATTTACATTTGGATCCGGTTTAAGGATTTAAGATTCGGCGCGAGTGCGATTATTGCTTTGATTCATGATGTACTGGTCGTATTGGCATGCTATGCGATTGTTCGTATCTCTGTTGGTAATACCTTTATTGCATGTATGTTGACCATTGTTGGTTACTCCATTAACGCAACCATCGTTATTTTCGACCGGATTCGTGAGAATCAGCTGATTATTCGTTCCGCGGACCGACTGGCTGAACTGGTAAATACAAGTATTACCCAGACATTGACGAGAAGTATCTATACTTCCTTTACGACCTTTGTAACGATTGCGGCATTATACATTTTGGGAGTTTCTTCAATTAAGGAATTTGCACTTCCATTGATGGTCGGTATCGTAGCCGGTATGTTCTCTTCTGTCTGCCTGACCGGTATCATCTGGTATATGATGAAGCGTCATATTGGAGCAGCGAAAGAAGCAGAAACAAAAAAAGGTGCGAAAGCCAAAAAAGCATAATTTATCATAAAATCAGAAAACATTATGATTCTACAGTTCCTCTCCTTTCATTCGGATTTTTGCAGTGCTGCAGTTTCTCCAGCACTTTAGCACCCGAAATCCACATGCGGGGAGAGGTTCTGTTTTGTATCAAAAAGATACTGTCGTAATAGTTCAGCCTTACATATGCTGTCAGATTTTTGAATCTGGCAGCGTTTTCATACTCCAAGGTTTTAGAAAGAAAAGAGGACAGCAATGAGAGAAAAATGGTTCGTAGCAACAAAAAAAGCAGATTTTAATCAGTTGGCTCAAATTCTTGGCGTGGATCCTGTTATTGTCCGAATCATGAGAAATCGGGATTTGATTCAGGAAGAAGAGTATCAGGAATATCTAAATGGGACACTTGAAGATCTGAATAGCTATGAAAAAATGAAAAAAAATAGGACACTGATGAAGGATTTTGAACTGGCAATTTCCATTCTCCAGAAAAAAATCAAGGAAGGAGCTTCGATTCGAATCATTACAGATTATGACATCGATGGTATTTGTTCTGGATATATATTAAAGCAGACATTTCTGGACCTTCATGCGCAAGTTGATCTTGAGATTCCGGATCGGAGAATAGATGGATATGGAATCAACATCCGTTTGGTAAAAAAAGCCTTACAGGATGGAATTGACACGATTGTGACCTGCGATAATGGGATTGCGGCGATTGAGGAAATTAATTATGCCAAAGAGCATGGAATGACCGTAATCGTAACGGATCATCATGATATTCCTTATCGGATACAGGAGAATGGGAGCAAAGTCACCCTTCGTTCAAAAGCAGATGCGATTCTCAATCCCAAACAGGAGGATTGCCCTTATCCGTTTAAAAATCTCTGTGGAGCAGCGGTAGCATACAAGTTGGCAGAGGGATTATATGCGAATCGATATGGAGATGAATCCATAGTAAGAAAATATTTGGAATTTGCGGCTATAGCAACCGTCGGTGACGTGATGTCACTTCAGGGGGAAAACCGTATTTTTGTCCGTTTTGGTTTAAAACAAATGGAACAGACAAAGAATATTGGCCTACGCAGCTTGATTCAAGCCAATGAACTGTCAGATACCAGACTTACGTCTTTTCATATTGGATTTATCCTTGGACCATGCTTTAATGCGTCCGGACGATTGGATACAGCAAAACGAGCAGTGGATCTTTTATTCGAAACAGAAGAGGTAAGAGCAGAAGAAATGGCGGAGGAGCTAAAAAAGCTAAATGAATCCCGAAAAGAGATGACAAATCAGGGCGTGATTGACGCTGTTGAAATGATTGAATCAACTTCTTTGAAAGAAGACAGGGTTCTCGTGGTCTATTTACCGAAGATTCATGAAAGCATAGCGGGAATCATTGCCGGACGGCTGCGGGAACGTTACGAAAAGCCCGTCTTTGTTCTTACGGATGGAGAAGAATCTGCAAAAGGATCCGGGCGTTCCATTGAAGCATATCATATGTTTGAAGAAATGACCAAAATCAGTGATGTATTTATTAAATTTGGCGGTCATCCAATGGCAGCCGGTCTTTCTATTGAGACAGATCGGATTTCGGAAATGCGCAGGCGCTTGAATGAAAACACCACACTGACAGAGCAGGATTTTATTCGAAAGATCAAGGTAGATGTACCGATGCCGATTGATTATGTGACGGAGAAGCTGATTAGGGAACTTGAAGCCTTGGAACCCTTTGGAAATGGAAATGAAAAACCTCTATTTGCTGAGAAAAATATAACTCTAAAAAAAATAAACATAATTGGGAAACAAAAGAATGTGGTGAAGATGCTTTTAGTCAATGAACGTGGATATGAAATGGAAGGAATATTCTTTCGGGGGGCAGAAGAATTTGTAGGATATCTAAAAGAAAAATATGGAAAAGAAGCAGCAGAACAGATTCTCTCAGGACGAAAGGATGCGGAGAATATGGCAATTGCATATTATCCGTCGGTGAATGAATTTCGGGGGATGAGAACACTTCAGGCAGTGGTCTGTAATTATTTATGATTCAGCGGTCAAAAGTCTTTCTCCATGACAAGCTTGCTCGTTGATGAAGAGAAGACTTTATGACCGTCTCCAATATGAGCTCAAAGTGATGCGTAGTAATACGAGGGTGGGAATAATTTTACGCTTTTTCCGGTTCAGGATAATCGACACCAAAGGTTTCTACGGTCACTTTTTTCATAACTTGTGGCGTGTACGGACGATCGCTGTAATCACGGTCAGTCTGTGCGATTTGGTCAACAACCTCTTGCCCTTCAATCAATTTGCCGAAGGCGGCATATTCTCCATCAAGATGTGGAGAGGTTTCATGCATGATAAAAAATTGAGAACCGGCAGAATTTGGCATCATAGAACGTGCCATGGAAAGGACTCCGGTTGTATGCTTTAAGTCATTTTTAAAGCCATTGTGGGAAAATTCTCCCTTAATCTGATAGCCGGGACCGCCGGTACCATTTCCATCGGGACAGCCGCCCTGAATCATAAAGCCCGGAATGACTCTATGAAAAATCAGTCCATCGTAGAAATTTTTGGAAATCAAGCTGATAAAATTACGTACGGTATTTGGTGCTATTTCAGGATAGAGCTCCGCCTTCATAATATCTCCATTTTCCATTTCAATTGTTACCATTGGATTTTGTGCCATGAAATATTTCCTCCTAAATTTTTTTCTTATCCATAACATTATAATGATGTCGGAGTCAAAAGTCACAAGGCGCTTCATACCTTGCGGCTTTTGACCTCAACATCATTGTAATCGGAAACGAGAAAAAAGTCCACCCTTATTTTACATTAGATCGGTTAAAACGTTGATACGACTAAGCAAGCTTACGGTGGAGGATGAATTTTGGCCGCTAAATCATAGATTATTTTTGATAGAAAAACATCCATACGGCCATGGAACAAATGATGAGATAGCCTAAAATACTATATCCGTCCGGGACTTGTCCAAAAATCAAAAAACCGAGAATGGCAGAAAAGAGAATTTGGGAGTAATCATAGACAGAAATTTCCCTGGCAGGCGCATGGGTGTAGGCAGCAGTAATGGAAAATTGTCCACCGGCGGCACTTAAACCAGCGCCTAGAAGACAAAAAAACTGTGATGGAGTCATCGGTACAAAATGGAAAAGTAAGAATGGCAGCAGGACAAGGCAGGAAAAGGCAGAGAAGAAGAAAACAATAAATGGCCCGTTCTGACCGCGCATACCTAGAAGACGAACAAAGGTATAGGCGATTCCGGCTGACATTCCACCCAAAAAACCGATGGCGGCTGGGAAAAATTCCATACTGGAGAAAGAAGGTTTGATAATAAAAAGACTGCCCAAAAACGCAAGACATACAGCGGTTCCCTGGGGGAGAGAAAGGGTTTCCTTTAAAATAAAAAAAGAAAAAAGAATTG
Source organism: uncultured Lachnospiraceae bacterium (assembly GCA_902797785.1). Taxonomy (GTDB): domain Bacteria; phylum Bacillota; class Clostridia; order Lachnospirales; family Lachnospiraceae; genus RUG14305. Next base: position 613 of record CADBUD010000051.1, on the reverse strand, counting down.
CGAAAAAAGGGGACATCTTGTTCAACATATTCGCATCAGACAGAACCAGATGATCTACAGCATAAAAATTACAGAGAAGTCCTAAGGTTCCAAAGGTTGACCGGGCAATCAGATATTTTAAATTTCCCTTTGGAATAGAAAAGCTGTCTTTTCTTTTTAAAATAATAAAAAAGGAAAAAAAGAATGCTACAATATTCCGGAAAAAACCTTTTTGGATAAAAGGAAGATCGCCGGAGAGGCGGACAAACATACTCATAAGAGCGAAACAGAAGGCAGACATGATGATACAGAGGATGCCTTTCTTTTTAGAAGAAAGTTGGCGGAAAGATAAAAATGACATAACTGCTCCTTTCTAATTATGATCGTAAAATCATAATCAATTATATGGGAATCAAATAGATCATTTGCCCATCAAAAGCGATTCAACGGATTGTTACGCGCTTCGCGTATTCACTCCGTTACGGTCGGCGCAGAGCAGACATCCACCGGATGTCTTGCGCCCTACAATCCTCCCCGATATTCGCAATCGTTACTATTCACAGCTCCGCTGTTCATAGCAACAAAATGCACATACCGAAGGCACACAGAGTGCAAATACTCCCTTCGGTCGTAT
>CADBUD010000050.1 GCA_902797785.1 uncultured Lachnospiraceae bacterium | reverse complement strand
CTGGCCGATACGTTGGCGGAGCTTTTAAAAGAAAACGATTACGATGTCGAAACTGTAAACGACGGTCAGTCCGGCCTGGACTATGCCGTGAGCGGTTATTATGATTTCATTATTTTAGATGTGATGCTTCCAAAGATGAATGGATTTGAGGTCGTAAAGCATCTGCGAAAACAAAATGTCCACATTCCCGTCCTGCTTTTGACAGCCCGGGATAATACGGATGATAAGATCATCGGCCTCGACGCCGGGGCTGATGATTATCTGACAAAGCCCTTTGTTCCCGGAGAACTGCTGGCACGGATCCGGGCGCTTTCCCGCCGTCAGGGCGAGGTCGTCATGGACAAGCTCACCTATGAGGATCTGACCTTGAATCTTTCCCAGCATCTGCTGGAATGCGGCTCCAAATCCATCCGTTTAGCTTCCAAGGAATTTGAAATGATGCAGCTTTTATTAAAGAACCGCCCGATCATTGTGACAAAGGAGGATTTTATCGTAAAGGTCTGGGGTCTTGATTCTGATGCCGAGGATAATAATGTCGAGGTCTATATTTCTTTCTTACGAAAAAAACTGACCTTTTTAAATTCTGTTGTCTGTATCCGCACTGCCAGAAAAGCCGGATATTTTTTAGAGAAAAGAGATGCCAATGTTTAAAAATTTAAAACGACGCTTTATTGCTATCAATCTTTTATCGGTCATGATTGTTTTGATCATTACCTTTATTATTATTGGAATCACGACAAAAAAACGGCTATATCGGACGAGCATTGAAACACTGACGCACCACCTGAACATAAAGGCTTCCAAATTTGATCCGGGGGAAAATGCATTTCGAAACGGACAGCCTCCGCAAGATTTTTTGATGAATCCATCCCCGGATATGCAGGGCGAAGCCGCAGACCCGCAAACAGCCACCTCCGGTTCTGCGCAGGCTCCCGCTCCCCCACAAAATCCAGAGGACTCCAAAGCCGCTTCTGATGATGCTCCCCCTCAAAAGCCGGAGGATTCCGACTCTGCTTCTGATACCGCTCCCTCTCAAAAGCCGGAGGATCCCGACTCTGCTTCTGATACCGCTCCCTCTCAAAAGCCGGAGGATTCCGACTCTGCTTCTGATGCTGCTCTCTCTCAAAAGCCGGAAGATTCCAATTTTGACCGTCGACAGCGTCCGAATAACTTTGCCAATGAAGATCGGCTGATCGTACTAAGTCTCTGTCTTTCCAGTCATGGTGCCATTGTCTCTTATGAGCTTCCTAACAGCAACGATTCTCTGACTGAAGAAGAAATGGATCAGCTGGCAGATACCGTATTTTCTTCCAAAGAAAATACGGGAACGATTTCTTCCATGAATCTGCGATATATGAAGCTCAAAACTGAAGATGAGACCTATTGTGATTTTTATAATCTGACCTCGGAAATTCAAACGATGCAAAATCTGGTCGCTTCATTTTTCCTTGTTGGAATCATCAGCTTGCTTGCTTTCTTTTTCATCAACCTCTTTTTGGCCAACTGGTGCCTCCGCCCGGTCGTGGAATCCTGGAAACAGCAAAAACAGTTCATTGCCGACGCCTCTCACGAGCTTAAGACACCATTGACTGTCATGCTGGCAAATACGGAAATTTTAAAAGCCGCGCCGAATGCCACAATCTCCTCCAAGGCTAAATGGATCACCTATATTGAAGAGGAAGCGCAGCACATGAGCCGCCTTGTCAATGATATGCTTTTCCTTGCAAAATCAGATGCCCTCCGTCAGGAGCTTACCATGGAGACCATTGATTTCAGCGAGCTCTGTATGAACTCTTATCTGCCTTTTGAAGCCATTGCTTTTGAAAAAGGAAGCAGGTTCGATTCTCATATTGAGGAAAATATTTCCATAAAGGGAGACCGGCAAAAGCTGGAACAGCTTCTTTCTCTTTTGTTGGACAATGCCTGCAAGTATGTCGATGACAACGGAAAAATATCTCTGACCTTAACGAAGCACCACCATTCCTCCGTAAGGCTGATCGTCAATAATACCGGAGAACCGATTCCACCGGAACATATTAAGAATCTGTTCAAACGTTTTTACCGGGTGGATGAGGCAAGGACACGAAGCCAAAATGGATATGGACTGGGGCTTTCCATTGCCCAAAGCATTGTTGAGCTTCATCATGGAAAAATCAAAGTGGAAAGCAATTCTTCTGATGGTACGAGTTTTATTATCGATCTGTGACCGTTCCTGATGTTACTATTCACAGTCCTCCTGATAGATACTTTTAAGAGTTTTAAGAAATCCACTTTACATTTTTAAGAATTTGTGGTATTCTAACAAGGCGTTGGTTTGAATCTTCTTACCACGTAATATTATTATTTTTTGGAGGTACTATCATGAAAGGTACAGTTAAGTGGTTCAACAATCAGAAGGGTTACGGTTTCATCAATGATGAGTCTGGAAACGATGTATTCGTACACTACTCAGGACTGAACATGGAAGGTTTCAAGACATTACAGGAAGGTGCTGAAGTAGAGTTTGACGTTGTTGAAGGTGAAAAAGGACCGCAGGCAACAAACGTAGTTACTTTATAATCAACCCTCGTTGACAGTGACTATCGTACTTTCGTATTTCGGCAATTATCTCTTGTACCTTTTTAATGAAATAAATGAAATATGACATGGCAGTAAAAAGTAATGTTCTACGAAGTTTTTTCAATGTAAAAGGTTCTAAAAGTAATACGTCTGAAACAGAAAAGCAGCCGGCTTTTGCCGGCTGCTTTTCTATTTTATTTTATATAGGAAACCAATCTATTTCATACATTTCCTATACCCTTGCATCAAAAAACGTACTTCTCTTTATTCGATGATATCCAGTATCATCTCTTTTTTCTCCATCTTTAACCTGCAGTCCCCTCCATGCTTTAATCTGCCAAATAAAATCTCCTTTGCCAGAAGCGGCTTCACCTCAGACTCGATCACACGATCGATTTCTCTTGCTCCATATTCTCTTGTGATGCCCTTTTCCATCAAATATTTTTTGGCACTCTCTTCTACGATAAGCGCTATCTTTTTATTTTCACATTTTTTAGAAAGCTCAGATAGTTTTTTCTCGGTAATCCGCATCGCCATTTTTTCATCCATGGAATGAAATACCACCATCTTGCTCAGACGATTCCGAAACTCTGGTTTGAACAGGCGTTTTGCCGCTTCCTCCATAGCGCTTTGATCCATCCGTCCGCGGTCAAATCCAATCATTTCCTTTCCTACGCTTTCTGCGCCTGCATTTGAAGTCATGACCAGAATGACATTTCGAAAATCTGCCTTGCGCCCCTGATTGTCCGTCAATGTAGCATAATCCATGACCTGGAGCAAAATATTAAATACATCCGGATGTGCTTTTTCCATTTCATCCAGCAACAGGACACAGTGTGGATGTTTTCTGATTTCTTCAGTCAAGAGACCGCCTTCCTCGTATCCTACATATCCGGCAGGCGAGCCGATCAGCTTCGCGGCTGCATGCTTTTCTCCATATTCACTCATATCAAAACGAATCAGGGAAATCCCCAATTCTTTTGCCAACACCCTCGCCGACTCTGTTTTTCCTACTCCGGTAGATCCAAGGAACAAAAAACTCGCAATCGGCTTCTGTTCCTCATTCAATCCCGCTTTGGAGAACTGAACGACATTGGCAATCATTTCCAATGCTTCATCCTGTCCAAAAATCTGCTGCTTCAACTTTCCTTCCAGGTCTTTGAGTTTCTCCAGATCTTCTGCCTCTAGACTCTGCTTTGGAATCTGGTATGTCTTTGTCAGGATTTCCTCAATCAGAGGATTCGTTACTTCCTGTTTTTTCTGCTTGAGCGGGTGAAGCTTTCGGAATGCCCCTGCCTCATCCATCAAATCGATTGCCTTATCCGGAAGGAAACGCTCGTTGATATATCTGGCGCTCATTTGAACCGCATAGCTTAGAACCTCTTCCGGATAGGTCACTCCATGAAATTTTTCATAACGCGGTCTTAACCCCTTTAGAATCTGGATTGCTTCCTCTCTGGTCGGTTCTTTGATATCAATCCGGATAAAGCGCCTTACCAGACCCTTGCTTCCCTCAAAATGCTTTTTATATTCTTCATAGGTCGTGGAACCGATAAAACGAATCTTTCCTTCTGCCAAATAGGGCTTTAGCATATTGGAAGCATCAAAGCTTCCTCCATTCGTTGCGCCGGCTCCTACGATATTGTGAATCTCATCTAAATAAACAATGGGATTTTCTTCCTCGGATAATCCCTCCAAAATCACCTTTAAGCGCTTTTCAAATTCTCCCCGATACTGGGTTCCCGCAAGAAGTGTTCCCATTTCCAGGGAATAGATCACTGCCGTTCTGAGCTGTTTAGGAACCTCACCCTCTACGATCCGCCTCGCCAGGCCATAGACAATGGCTGTCTTTCCGACCCCCGGCTCTCCAATATGAAGGACATTGTTTTTTTCCATGCGGCAGAGTACCTGGATCGTCCGCTCCAGCTCTTCTTCCCGGCCGATCAGAGGATTCTTATTCATCACAATGTCATTTAAACACAGAACATAGTCTCTCCATTCTTTCTCTTCATCCTCGTCCTCCATTCCGGTTTCGTAAAAATATCTCGTTCCCTTTTTTTCCTCTTCTTCGCTCTTCTGTTTCTTTTTTGGCGTCTTTTTTCTTCCGGACTCCCGTTTCAAGCTTTCTCTTGACATATCACCGATCAAATCCATCAAATCTATCTTCTGGGCTGCGAGAAAAAAAGCGCCATAATTATCCTCTAAAGCTAAAATCGCTGCCAGCACATGGCAGACGTCTACTTTTTTCCTTCCGCTTGAAGAAGCCTGCAGCTCCGCGATCTGAAATACGCTTTCAAATTCATCCGTAATCTCCAGCTCTTTTCCCTCTTCCAAAGGAGGAATATTTTCCCGTAAATACTTTTCCAGCTGTCCTGCCAGCCGCTCCACATTTCCACCATGTTTACTGAACATTTTTCGAAACGGAACCCATTTCGCAATCGCCAGCAAAAAATGCTCTGTTACTAAATAGCGGTGTCCCAAATCGATGGCCAGATCATATGTCAGGGAAATCGCCCGCTCTAATTCATCTGAATATTTCATTTTCTGTCCTTTCTTTTTACCTGCTCTTCCCCCCATCTCCCTTTCCCTCTGTTTCCCTTTCCCCTTTTTTCTATACTCATGAACGAAATGGCCTGCCGTTTTGTTCATGAGCCGCGCCGGATTCTGGTCGCTGAAAGCGACATTTTCCTTACAAAATCCGTGCGCATCATTTTTATACCGTTAACGAAAACCGGCAACGGTTTTCGCTAACG
>CADBUD010000049.1 GCA_902797785.1 uncultured Lachnospiraceae bacterium | reverse complement strand
CAGGAAAAGGATTTGCGGTTGTTGCAGACGAGATCCGTCAGCTTGCGGACAACAGCCGTGAAACAGCGAATAACATTCAGCTGATTAGTACTAATGTAATCAACAGCGTTCAGGCGTTGGCACAGAATGCGAAGAAACTTTTGGAGTTCGTCAATACAAAGGTTCTTTCGGATTATGGAATGCTGGAGGATACCGGAGAGAAATACTTAAAAGATGCAATTGCCTTTGACGATATGATGAAAGGCTTCTCACAGACCTCGACCGAGCTGGATCAGGTCATCGAGTCTCTGGCACAGGCGAACGACGGAATGTCCGGCACGATTACGGAAAGTGCGAATGGAGTGGTAAATGTCGTTGGAAATACGACAGAACTGGTACATGATATGGACAATATCTCTGGAGCCTTAAATGAAGTTCAGGAGGTTATCGTGACTTTGAATGGTGAGGTTAACAAGTTTAAAAATATTGATATTTAACAACCGGTAAAGCTGCGAAGCAGCGGGAAATCCGAATGTCGGGAGGGTTTCCTGCTTTTTTCTTCAAAACCGATACCTGCTGTTAAACCAATGTCAGAATATCATTCATTGAATGTTGAATAAGTGCAAAATCAAAACAAATAACTATGCCACTCTTATTTTTTCTTTCCAGCATATCTCAATATTCTGTTCATCATAAACAATAATCTTTTCGATATAATGGTCTAGCATCTCTTTTGACAATACCGCAAATTCATTTCCAACACTTAAAGCGTCTCTGTCACATTCCATCTTAACATAAGCTGCTTCCATCTGCTGAACAGTCTCATTTAAGTCTGCCAATTCTTTCTCTACTGATTTTACCATTATATTATCTGCCTGTAATTTATCCTGCATCATAAACAAAACATACTGTTCCAAAAACATTGCATTGACATTCTCTATGCAATGTTCCAACATATTAGAGTAACGATTATGGCAGGTAAAATATGGATTAAGTCCTCTCCGATAACGCAAATTCTTTTTACAGCACCCACAGATCAGCTTGCCAACAAGCGGATGTGCCGGATGATACTGCGGATTTCTCTTTAATCCACGACCTTCCTGCACCTGTTCAAATATATGCTTTTCTATGATAGGCTCATGGTGGTTATAAGTAACCAGCCAATTCTCACGGGGATTTAAGTGATTTTTTCCATCAACAAAATCCTTTGTATATTTCTTCTGTACGATATTGCCTATATAAATCTCATTTCTTAATATCTGGCATATCGTACTGCTGCTCCACATAAATCTATCGCCTTTTGGCTCTCTACTGGTTTTACCCTTTTCAATCTTAAATTCAATCGGTGTCTTTATCTGTGTTTCATTGAATAACCTTGCTATTTCTACGGATGTGTACCCTTCCACAGTTAAAGAGAAAATGCGTCTGACTACCTCTGCCTCATCTTCTGCAATCACCAAAGCGTGTCTGTCCTCCGAAGCTTTTTCGTAACCAAAAGGACAATTCCCACTTACATACTGTCCTTTCTCTTTTCTGGCTGCAAGAGAAGAACGAACCTTCTGTGACAAATCCTTACTATATAAATCATAGAGTAGATTTTTAAAATTCACATCAATATCCGCAATACTTCCCTGATAATTCTTGCTGTCATAATTGTCGTTGACAGAAATAAACCGGACACCCATAAACGGAAATATCTGCTCCAGATAAGAGCCTAACTCGATATAATCTCTTGCAAATCTTGAAAAATCCTTTACAACAATGCAGTTAATTTTAGAATCTCTTACCAATTCCAACATTTCCTGCATCCCCGGACGTTCAAAATTCGTTCCTGTATAGCCATCATCACAAAACTCAAGAAGGTCATAGTCCGAAAAGTTCTCTGCCACATACCTTTGCAAAAGGATTTTCTGCATTGTAATACTATTGCTTTCTTCTTTATATTTATCATCTTCTTTTGACAATCGAGTATATATCGCAATCTGATACCTTTCCATTTTAAATGACCTCCTTTCCCACTAACTGAATTTCATTTCTTTTAAAAGCAAATATAACCTTTACCCGATGATCCTGATAAATCTCTATTCTGTTAATCAAAGTTCTAATTACTTCTGCTGTCAGCTCTGTTTTTTCATTTCCCTTTACCAGAGTACGCAGGAAATGGTTTTTCTGAACAGTTTCATAATCTATTGTCCTAAGTCTTTCCATAATATCAGTCCGCTTCTTTTGATATGCTGCAATCTTTTTGTTGTTCTCCTCTTTCATGCGTTTAAAATCATCTACATTTACTTCTCCCAAGCGATACTTTAAGTACTGCTCGCTTCCAAGCTTTGTGATATTATTAATTCTTCGCTCCAACTCAAGCAGTTCTGTTTCCCATTCTTTTTTTAGACTTTCTGCTTCCCTGACATTGCTTTCCACAATATCCTTTGGACGCATTGCTGACAATGAAAACTCCTGTCTAATTGCCTGCTTTATAATACTCGTTAAAGCATTTAGGGTTATGCTTTTGGAAACACACTTATCCTCATCAATACGATCCGTTTTGGAACAATTATAGCTGTATGTCCGAACACGATCATTCGTACTAAATACTTTTACAGCACTTATTTTTTTCATTTTTGAACCACAGTCACCACAATAAAGAACATCTGCGAATATGTCCTCATCTACCGGGATCCTTTTGGAATATCCATTCTTATTGCAATATACAGAAGATTTCTCAAACTTTCCGGCAACCTCAAAAAACATATCCTCGCTTATGATAGCCTCATGTGTATGCTCTTTTACTGACCAATCTTCGGAATCAATATCGTGTCTGTCCCGCATCATATAGTCTTTCCCACAAGTTCTCCCTTGTACGAGGCAGCCTATATATACCGGATTCGTTAAAATCATTTTAACCGTTCCTCTTGACCATTCCTGAAGCTTTCCTCCAGACGGACAATAAATCTGCCCCGTCTTATGGTATTCCATAGGTCTGACAATGCGTTCTTCGTAAAGCCATATAACAATTTCTTTCATATTCTTACCGGAAAGAAATAAATCAAATATTTTTTTCACAATATCAGATGTTGTCTCCTCAATGAAAAGACACTTTTTATCCCCAATCCATTCAGCTCTGTATCCATAGGGTGCTACACCACCGGTATAACTGCCCTGCTCCCACTTTGCCTGCCTGCTGGATTTAACCTTTACCGCAATGTCCTTTGCATACATTTCATTTACGAGGTTTTTCAGATTTACACCCAAAGTTTCATTTTGTCCAGATACATTCATGCTGTCAAAGTTATCTGTAACAGCAATGAAACGCACACCCATAAATGGAAATACCTTTTCGATATAGTTTCCTGTTTCAATATGGTTTCTGCCAAATCTGGATAAATCTTTTACAATGATACAGTCTATCTTTCGCATTCTCACATCACGCATCATGCGTTCAAAACCTTCCCTCTCAAAATTGGTTCCGGTTTTTCCAATATCGGTATAACAGTCAAATATCACCATATCCTTCTGTCTGCTGATAAATGCCTTTGCTATTTCTATCTGCGTTTCAATAGACTCATTTTTTCTTTCATTTGCAACCACCGATAAACGGGCATATATGCCAACAGAATACATTTTTGAAGGCTTTACATTTACGCTTAAACCTGCTCTTTCCTTATTTTTCTTAGAGGTTCTAGCCATTTACACCGCCTCCCCTCTAAGTACGTGACCTGTTTCTACATAATCTGCAAGCATAACCACCTTTGAAAACAATTCCTTATACCGAAGTTCTAAATATACTCTTTTATCCTCATATACAAGGATACGCTTCACAAAGGAAACCAAAGTAACTCTGTCAAGTTCCGTTATCTGCATAACATTTTTCATTCGCTCCAGGTTGATACCAGCAGTAACTCCCGACTTAAAGAGTTTCTTTATGGTTTCCTCCTGATTATGGATAGCCTGCTGAAGTTCCTGATAACGCTGCTCATATATTTCTCTGAAATTCTTAAAATCTTCCTCTGAAATAATCTGCTTTTTCAAATCCTCATACAGACCTGCTCTGAGCGTTAAATATTTGTCCTGCTCGCTATGCAGCCTTTCAATTTCCTTATCAAAAACTGCAACTTCTTCAAAATTTATCTCCATCTGTTCAATGGCATTAAGAACTTTACTTTTATTCAGAAACAATGATACCTGCTGTCTAAGTCCGGTTAATACCAGATGCTTCAAATCCGCTTCGGAAATAGTATGCCTGCTGCATTCTCCATACTTATTTTTTGTGGAACAGATAAAGGAAACGGTTTCTTTTCCTTTGTATCGGTTTACCCTGCGTATCATTGGCTCCATACAATCCCCACAGAACAAAATGCCTGCATAGATATGGGATTTCTTCTCTCCTGCTCCGGCACGGGTATCTATCTTTAATAAATCCTGCACAATCTCAAAATCTTCCATAGAAATAATAGCTTCGTGTGCTTCCTGCACCTTCGTCCATTCTTCCTCCGGCTTCATTACTGATTTCTTAACCTTATAATTTACCTTTTCTTCTTTTCCCTGCACTAAGGTTCCGGTGTAATTCTCATTTGTCAGAATCCTCTTTACTGCAACTGCGGACCATTTTGTTTTCACTCCGGTCACAAAACCTGTCTGGAACTTCTCACCCTGCATCTTTTTATATTCCATCGGGGAAAGTATCCCTAAATCATCCAACAATTCGGCGATTGCCAGATTGCTGTACCCCTCTATTTTCCATGCAAATATTTTTCGGACAATATCGGCTGCATAATCATCCGGCACAAGCAAATTCCGATTATCCTCACTTTTCTTATATCCATAAACTGCAAAAGCACCAATGAAATCTCCATTTTCCCTCTTAACTTTCTGATGACTTCTGACTTTGCCGGATATATCTCTGGAATAGGAATCATTGACAAAATTTTTTACAGGTACTACCAATGAAGTCTCATTATAATCTGCTGTCAGGGAATCAAAATGGTCTGTCAATGCGATAAAACGCACAGAAAAAGCCGGGAAGGTCTTTTGAATCAACCGCCCGGCTTCAATATAATCTCGTCCTAATCTGGATAGGTCTTTTACAATTACACAGTCAACATTACCAGCTTCAATGTCTTTCATCATTCGCTTAAACTCTGGTCTGTCGAAATTTGCACCAGACCAACCATCATCTACATATATATCGTAGATTTCCATGTTATCCTGCTTTCTGATAAAGCTGCGAATCATGTCTCTCTGCGAACTGATACTGTTGCTTTCTGCTTTGTTGCCATTAATATCTTCATCATCACGACTTAAACGGAGATAAATGGCTACATTATAAAACTCTTTTGCTTTCATCTGCGTTCCTCCTGATTAAACAACTTGCGTTGTCGCGATATTCGTCATATGAATCCACAAGTGCATTCATTTTCCTCATTATTTCGCGCATATTGTTAGCAAAACCCGTCCTACGGGGCATTGTAACCTGCAATCAGGATTCCCACTGAAATAATCCTGTCTTTAGGTTAACATAACTTTCTTTCCTTATAAAGAGTCTTTCTCACTTAAACCGTAATTAGTGTTTTCCGCTTAGTCAGCAAAATCATACGGTCATCAATCAAATCTGTTGTTCCTTCCATAAAACCAATCTGTAAAATATATCCTCCAACATTCTGAGCAAAGGGATTTCCTGTCTGTTCAATATAGGATTTGATCCGACTTTCCACACACTTTGTCGTATCAATAACAACATCTTCTGCGTTAGCAAGTTCTTCCCTCTTTAATTCCATGATATTCATAGACTGCATACGCTTTAATTCCTCTATTGATAAATCCATATTCAAACCTCAATACACCTTCTCTTTCCTATTTTATTTCCTTTACAGATTGTCCTATGACCTAAATTTCTGCTTATGCTCCATTCATATTTCTCACGTTCACGAGCGTCGCGAAATTGAAATGCAAGCATTTCAGTTTGGCTCATACTTTCCTTAGCATGACGCATTTACTGCGTCATAATGGTAGATATGAAAGATTTATCTTTCATACTTGTGATTATGCCGGGGCAACGCCCAGCTTTCCTCCATTTTTTTTAGAATCTTTGCCCCGGCACAAACGATGATGAAT
>CADBUD010000048.1 GCA_902797785.1 uncultured Lachnospiraceae bacterium | reverse complement strand
ATGAAAAAAGTATTCCCTAAAGTAAATGCTGATGGGATACAGGGTGTAGCGTTACATCCAATTAGAGTAAGTGTTGCGTAAGTGATGCTGACTAATGAACATTTTATAATATTGATTTTTAACATTAGTTAATATCGATGAATAAAATGGTAACGTAACCGCGGTTCATGAACAAAAATCAGGATATTTCATGGATGAGCAGAAAAGAGAGTGGAAAAAAGAATGCAGATTATTTTTGATAAAGTGAGCTATGAGTATAAAAATGAGGCATCAAAAAAAATCCGGGCTCTGGATCAGGTCAGCTTAAAAATCGAGTCGGGAGAATGTATTGGTGTCATGGGTCAGACCGGTTCCGGAAAATCGACGCTCATTCAGCATATGAACGGCTTGCTCAAGGCTGGTAAAGGGGCGGTGTATTATCAGGGACAGGATCTGAGCGACAAAGAGGTCTCTCTTCCAAAGATAAGGGGAGAGGTTGGCATTGTTTTTCAGAATCCTGACGATCAATTGTTTGAAGAAACTGTATTTTCGGACGTCTGTTTTGGCCCTATGAATAAATTCAAGGATCGAAAAACGGCAGAGCTAAAGGCGTTTGAAGCACTGGAAAAAATGGAATTCCCACGGGAACTGTTTTATCAGCCGCCCTATTCACTCTCCGGAGGGGAAAAAAGAAAGGCTGCTATTGCAGGAGTTCTGGCGATGAACCCGAAGGTCTTGATTTTAGATGAACCTGCTGCCGGACTGGATCCCAAGGGGAAGCAAAAGCTGTTCACCCTGCTAAAACGCATTTGGGAAAAAGAAAAAATCACTCTGATCTTTGTTTCACATAGTATGGAGGACATTGCAGAGTATGCAGACCGGGTTATCGTGATGGAACAGGGAAAAATCTATGCAGATGGACCGGTAAGAGAAATCTTTTGCGGAGAATATGATCTGGAACGCATCGGTCTTGACCTTCCGCAGCCGCTGTGGCTGATCAAGAGACTGAAAAAAAGAGGAGTTGATGTGAGAGGGGACCGGATGCGGATGGAGGAAGTTTCAAAAGAAATTTTGCGCTGCTGGAAAGAAAGACATTGATAGGAGGAGACGAAAATGATGCGAGATATTACCTTGGGACAGTATTATTCCCACTCCTCTGTGATACATCGGCTGGATCCCAGAGTAAAGCTGTTGGGCACCCTGGTCTATATTTTAACCCTTTTTCTTCAAAAACATATTTTCGGATTTGCGGCGGCGGTTCTTGTTTTTTGTGTTTGCGTCCTTCTTTCTAAAGTCCCGTTTTCCTACATGGTCAGAGGACTGCGTCCTGTCTTAGTGATTCTTGTGTTCTCATCGATTCTTCATTTATTTTTTACGCCGGGAACCGTTCTGTTTGAGATAGGATCGGTTCACATAACAAAAGAGGGAGGAATTCTGGCAGGGAAGACAGTCTTGAGGATCACCCTGCTGATCCTTGGTTCTTCTCTTTTGACCCTGACTACGACCCCGACGACCTTAATGGATGGGATGGAAAAATCCCTAAAACCGTTGCAGGTATTTAAGATTCCAGTGCATGAAGTAGCGATGATGATGTCAATTGCCCTTCGGTTTATTCCGGTTCTGCTGGAGGAGACCGACAAGATCATGAAGGTTCAGGCAGCTCGCGGGATGGATTTTACATCCGGTAAAATCTGGGAACGGGTCAAAAAACTGGTTCCGATTCTGGTTCCGTTATTTGCCTCGTCGATCCGAAGGGCGGAGGAGCTGGCCCTGGCAATGGAATCCCGATGTTATCATGGTGGGAACGGCAGGACAAAGCTGCATCCGTTAAAATATCAGAAGCGGGATTATCTGGGATACCTTTGTGTTTTTATTTATTTTTGTTGTGCCGTCTGGCTGTCGAAAATTTCTGTATCAATCGGATGATCGTGGAGAAACCTATGAAAAGAATATTGCTTACCGTTTCTTATGACGGAACAAATTACTGTGGCTGGCAGATTCAGCCCAATGGAATTACCATCGAAGAAGAACTGAACCGGGCATTGTTTTTGCTTCTGGGAGAAGAAATCAAGGTAATCGGCGCAAGTCGGACTGACTCAGGAGTACATGCCATGGGAAACCGCGCTGTCTTTGACACGAGTACACGGATTCCAGCAGAGAAAATTTCTTTTGCCCTGAACCAGTACCTTCCGGATGACATCGTGATTCAAAAATCCATCCAAGTGCCGGATGACTTTCATCCAAGGCATCAGAATACCCGAAAGCATTATCGTTATCAAATTTGGAACAGCACCTTTCCGGATCCAATACAAAGACATTATGCCTATTTTTTTCATCGAAGTCTGGATATAGAAAAAATGCGGGAAGCTGCCGGGTATTTTATCGGAGAACACGATTTTAAAAGCTTCTGTTCCATTCATGCCCAGGTAAAAACGACGGTGAGAACCATTTACCGGCTGGATGTGACCAAACAGGGCAGCATGATTTTGGTCGATATAGAAGGGAATGGATTTTTGTATAATATGGTGCGGATCATTACCGGAACCCTGATCGACGTCGGAGTCCTTAGATATCCACCGGAACATATCAGGGAAATCTTAGAAGCTGCAGACCGGCAAAAAGCAGGTCCCTGTGCGCCGCCACAGGGATTATGTCTGCGAAGCATCGAATTTCCTGATGTGTTTGCCTGAAATCCTTAAAATTATGGACTTTTCAAAAAACTCTTGAAACTATAAAAAAAGTATGATATTATAGTTTCTGTTGCAAAAAACACTTGTACTGATTCCAAAGCCGGTGCCGAAACGGTCGCTTTTGAAGCAGACGTACAAGGAAGCTTCCACGAAGGAACTGCAGTTTTGACAGTGCCTAAGCCCCAGGAATCAAAAACATTTCAGTCATGATTCCAATCGTGGAAAGACTAACCAAACGGAGGTAAATATCATGGGCGTTATTTCAATGAAACAATTATTAGAAGCAGGTGTTCACTTCGGACATCAGACCAGAAGATGGAACCCGAAAATGGCAGAGTACATCTACACAGAACGAAACGGAATCTACATCATTGACCTGCAGAAATCTGTAGGAAAGGTAGACGAGGCATATAAAGCTGTTTCCGATATCGTTGCAGATGGCGGTACCATTCTTTTCGTAGGAACCAAAAAACAGGCGCAGGATGCGATCCGCACAGAGGCAGAGCGCTGTGGGATGTATTATGTAAACGAGAGATGGTTAGGAGGAATGCTGACCAACTTCAAAACGATCCGCAGCCGGATCAAGAGATTAAAGGACATCGAAAAGATGCAGGAAGATGGAACCTTTGATGTACTGCCAAAGAAAGAGGTCATCAAGCTGAAAAAAGAAATGGATAAGCTTGAGAAGAACCTTGGTGGAATCAAAGAGATGGAGCGGATTCCGGATGCAATCTTCGTTGTAGATCCAAAGAAAGAGAGAATTTGTATCCAGGAGGCTCATACCTTAGGAATCACTCTGATTGGAATTGCAGATACGAACTGTGATCCGGAGGAATTAGATTATGTCATTCCGGGAAATGACGACGCAATCCGTGCCGTAAAACTGATCGTTTCTAAGATGGCAGATGCTGTAGTAGAGGCAAATCAGGGCGCTGAGGCAGACGAATACGAGGAAGAAGCAGAAGAAGAAGCATAATTCATAAAAAATAAATGGAGGTTTGAACAATGGCGATTACAGCAGCTATGGTAAAAGAGTTACGTGAGTCCACAGGCGCAGGCATGATGGATTGTAAAAAAGCACTGACACAGACAGACGGTGACTTTGATAAAGCAGTTGAGTTCTTAAGAGAAAAAGGACTTGCAACAGCACAGAAAAAAGCAGGAAGAATCGCAGCAGAAGGTATGGTTGCTACTTCCATTAAAAATAATGGGAAGCTGGCAGCAATCGTAGAGGTAAACTCCGAAACAGACTTTGTTGCCAAGAATGAAAAATTCCAGTCTTATGTTGCAGAGGTTGCCAGTCAGGCAGCAGATACTTCCGCAGCAGATATCGAAAGCTTTTTGGCAGAGCCTTGGGCAGCAGATACTTCTAAGACAGTAAATGAGCAGCTCGCTTCCATGATCGCAGTGATCGGAGAAAACATGAATATCCGTCGTTTCGAAAAGATTGAGACAGAGGGTCTGGTAGTTTCTTATATTCACGCAGGTGGAAAGATCGGCGTTTTAGTAGAGGCAGAAACCGATTCTGACAGCGATGGAGTAAAAGAGTGCTTAAAGAATATCGCAATGCAGGTCGCAGCCTTAAATCCAAAATATGTTTCTACAGATGAAGTATCTGAGGAATATAAAGAGCATGAAAAACAGATTCTTTTAGCACAGGCGAAGAACGATCCAAAGAATGCAGGAAAGCCGGATAACATCATTGAGAAGATGATTCTTGGAAGACTGAATAAAGAGCTGAAAGAGGTCTGCCTCTTAGAGCAGGTCTATGTAAAGGCAGAAAATAAAGAAAATGTAGGTCAGTATATTGCGTCTGTAGCAAAGGCTGAGGGCGTATCCTTAAAGATCAAAAAATTTGTCCGCTTCGAAACAGGTGAAGGAATTGAGAAAAAGCAGGAGGATTTTGCAGCAGAGGTTGCAGCTCAGATGAACGCTTAAATCATTCTTCATCATGATATGAAAGACCCCTTAATATCAGGAAATCCTGATGTTGAGGGGTTTTTCATATCAAAAACAGGGGATAGAAAGGAGGAGAACAAGATGAACCGTTTTTTTGCTTCTATAGACCTAAAATCTTTTTATGCCTCTGTAGAATGTGTGGAACGGGGGCTGGATCCGCTGACGACAAATCTGGTGGTGGCAGATGAATCAAGAACAGAAAAGACCATCTGCCTGGCAGTGACTCCCTCTCTTAAGAAGCTTGGCCTTTCCGGACGAAGCCGGCTTTTCGAGGTGGAAGAAAAAGTCCGACAGATTTATGAGCGTACCGGAGAAAAAATCGAATATCTTATCGCGAGACCTCGAATGGCACTATATGAAAAATATTCCGCAGATATCTATGGGATTTATTTGAACTATATCAGTCCGGAGGATATCCATGTCTACAGCATCGATGAAGTCTTTATGGATCTGACGGATTATCTGTTTTATTATCAAAAAAATGTCCGTGAGCTGGTGAAATTGCTCTTACTGGATGTCTGCCGTCAGACTGGAGTGACAGCGACGGCAGGCATTGGAACCAATCTTTATCTGTGCAAGGTAGCGATGGATATTCTGGCAAAGCATGTGCAGGCGGATGAGGATGGAGTAAGGATTGCAAAATTGAATGAAATGTCCTACCGTGAGACATTGTGGGATCATAGACCACTGACAGATTTTTGGCGGATTGGGCCGGGAATCGCAAGGCGATTAGAGCGTGCAGGAATGTTCACGATGGGAGACGTTGCGAGAGTATCGGTATGGGATGAAGAGCGCTTATATCAGATGTTCGGAATTGATGCGGAAATCATCATCGATCATGCCTGGGGATATGAGCCGTGTACCATCAAAGAAATCAAAGAATATCGCCCGAGAACGAACAGCTTTAGTTCCGGTCAGGTCTTAAAGTGCCCTTATTCAGCTCAGAAAGCAAGAATTGTCGTAAGGGAGATGACAGAGGCTCTGGTTCTGGAGCTGGTCGAAAAAAAACTGGCTGTGCCATCTCTGACGCTTACCGTAGGATATGACAGAGAAAATGTGGATCGCGGAAGCTATCATGGAGAAATTCATGTAGATCGATATGGGAGGCAGGTTCCCAAAGCCGCCCATGGGACAGCGAATCTGGGCGCGCCCAGTGCCTCGGCAAAGAAGATTACAGACGCCGTGCTGAAGCTATATGACAGAATCGTGGATCCGAATCTTTTGATCCGCAGAATTACATTAAATGCAAATCATGCAGAAACCGAGCAGGGACTTCAGCTGGATTTGTTTTCCGACCTCGGACAGCTGGAGAAGGAGCGCAGGATGCAAAACGCAATGATCGGGATTCAAAAAAGATTTGGAAAGAATGCGATTTTGAAGGGGACGAACTTACAGGAGGGGGCGACGATGCTGGAACGAAACGGACAGATCGGCGGACATAAGGCATAAGATTTGACAAAAGAGAGAATAATTTTTATAATGCTAAAGGAACTGTTTCCAGAAAAAAATGAGGAGAAGAAAAATGAAGGAATCCGTAAGTCACAAATATGACGATATTCTTCGGATGGAATATCCGTTAAAGACCCATGATGAGATAAAGCATCCCAGGATGCCGTTGTCAGACCGGGCAAAAATTTTTTCTCCTTTTTCTGCCCTGAAGGGATATGAGGAACTGATCAGGGGAAAAAATGGCATGATAAAATAGGAGGGATACATATGACATGCAGAAAATGCGGAAATCAGGTGCCGGGCAACTGTCAGATTTGTCCAAAGTGCGGAAACGTCCTATATTCGCAGCAGAAAAATGACATTATTGACCTGATTGACGGAGTGGACGTCAAAGAAGTACAGGAAACGGTCAAGAATGGGGAACTGACCAAGAGAAAAGAGACCAGTTATGAAAGAATGCTGAGAAAAAGCGGCGGATATCAGAACATGCTGAATATTGATTCCGGAACAGAAAAATCGAAAAAAACAACCGGCCAGAGCGGGAACAAAAAGAAACAAAACGGAAAAACCCAAAAGGGAAATAGCACTGCGGCAAATAACACCAAGGGAAAGAACGTTACGGGAAAGAAAGATAACGGAAAGGTACATAGAGGAAGACCGTATAAGAAAGGTCATATGGGAGCCATTATTGGTGCCTGCTGTGTCATTGCCCTGATTGCCATCATTGCTTCCCTGTCATCACAAAATCAGGTTTCACCGGCAAAAAAAGAGACGATGACGGCTCAGGCAGATGTTGAAGAAACTGCAAGATCGACAAAAGCAAAGGCAGAAAAAACTCAGGCAGAAAAAACAGGCAAAGATGATCAGGTTGAAGAGAATCAGACCAAAGAATCACAGGAAGAAACAACGGACGATCTGACAAAAGTTGATTCTTCCGATGAAACAGCAGAAGACAAGGAAAAGAATAACGGAGAAGAGCAAATAGAAGAACATTTCAAGGCTCAGTCAGACCGTCAGGAGACAGGGACGAAACAGGATGAGACAGCTCAAACGACAGCAACAGCTTCTACGAGCAGTGTCCGTGAGGATGAAAAGACAGTGGCAGAGCGCAGGAGCAGATATGCAGACATGCTTTCCTCCATCGGCTTGGGCGGAAGCTGGCCGGAGGAGGCGGCAGAAGAAATTTCCTATGAAGCGCTATTGAGAGAAGAAAATGAGTTTTCCATCATGGATATTGATGAGGACGGAATCGAGGAGCTGTTGGTCTTAGTCAGTGCAGAGGAGCTGCAGGGATGCCGACTTGCCATATATCAGTTCGATCCGGATACCCAGCAGATTCAGATTGAGTATAAAGGAAATCCAAAGACCGTCATTTATGAAAAGGGACTGCTGATGGAGGAGACCACAGGCTACGATGAGACGGGAGAGCTCACATCCTCCAAGCAGTATTATCAATATGATTCGGGATCAGATACCTATGAGAAGGTTGAAGAGGAGACACTATCCCTTACGGGAACTCCGCTGGAAGCTGCAATTGCATGGAAAAGCCTGAGTACGAATCAGTATCGTTCCTATGTGAAGGATTATCAGAAGCTTCTTTTAGAAGATAAAAAGGCTGGAAGGACGGAAGAAATCTTTGACTTGGGCGAGACCTATATGGAGCATGATGGGGATTTCTCCTTTGTTGTTTCCATGCTGTCAGAGCAGACCCCGATCGAGCTGATCGAGCTTTTGGAAAACCTGGAGTGGGAAGGCAGCTATGAGGGTGAGGATGTTGTAGAGCTGTGGGGAGAAGACGGCGGCTATATCAAATACAAAAATCAAGAAGCCGATAAAGTAAGACTCTTTGGTGTTTATCCTGGCATGACAGAGGAGGAAGCCTTAAAGCAGCTGTCAGAATATGGATTTTCGGAGACAAGCTCATCTTTTTCCCGGCGTACAGATTACCAGTATTCGACGGGGGATGCACCGGGCAGTTATTTTGCAAATTTAAATGTAGAGGACGGGATTGTGCAGTCGGTCAGCGCTGCGGTAGGAAGCAGTTTTTCAGGATGAAACAGACCCGAAAGAGAGGAAAGACCAGATTTTCATTAGAAATTGACAGGAGGAAAAACGCAGGTGTCTGAGCGGACTGTATAGATTGTAAAAAGTATTGATTTTAGAACATAGTATTTTCGTTATTATTATTGATTTTCAAAAAAAACTGTGTTAAGATGTTTTTAAGGTTAGAGAAAATCTAAACCGTTAGGAAAATACGCGTCTTTAGTGAAAATGAAAAGGAGAGAAGAAAAAAATGGTAAATTTTGATCAGTGGGATGGATTCGAAGGACGTCTTTGGAAAGAGGAGATCAATGTACGTGATTTCATTCAGAACAACTATACTCCATATGATGGAGATGAGAGCTTTTTAGCAGGCCCGACCGAGGCAACAGATAAATTATGGGGCAAACTTCAGGAGTATCAGAAGGAAGAGCGTAAAAAAGGCGGAGTTCTGGATATGGATACAGACATCGTATCCTCTATTACATCTCATAAGCCTGGATACATCAGTGAAGAGTTGAAGGATTTGGAGCAGATCGTAGGTCTTCAGACAGACAAGCCTCTGAAAAGAGCATTCATGCCATACGGCGGTATCAAGATGGCAGAAGAGTCCTGCAGAATGTACGGTTATGAGCCAAGCGAGAAATTGCATGAGATCTTCACCGTGTATCACAAAACTCATAATCAGGCAGTATTTGATTGCTATACACCTGAGATGAGAGCAGCCCGTAAAAACAAAATCGTTACAGGTCTTCCGGATACTTATGGAAGAGGACGTATCGTGGGCGACTACAGAAGAGTAGCTCTGTATGGTATCGATCATCTGATCGCAGAAAAAGAGCATGACAAAGCAATCTGCGGATGTGGTGTTATGTCAGATGATGTGATCCGTCAGAGAGAAGAGCTTGCAGAGCAGATCAAGTGCTTGCACCAGATGAAAGAAATGGCTCAGTCTTATGGCTATGACATCTCTGCTCCTGCAAAGAACGCAAAAGAAGCAGTACAGTGGACCTATTTTGGATATCTTTCAGCAATCAAGACACAGAATGGTGCTGCAATGAGTATCGGACGTGTCTGCACCTTCTTAGATATCTATATCGAAAGAGACTTACAGAAAGGAATCATCACAGAGAGTGAAGCACAGGAGCTCATCGATCATATGACGATGAAGTTCAGAATGGTTAAATTCGCGCGTATTAAATCCTATAACGAGTTGTTCTCAGGGGATCCGGTATGGGCTACGATCGACCTGGCAGGTATCGGTGTAGATGGTCGTCATATGGTTACCAAGACAGACTATCGTGTACTCCACACCTTAGAGAACATGGGACCGGCTCCGGAGCCAAACATCACAGTATTATACTCTTCTGCATTACCAGAAAACTTCAAGAGATATGCAGCAGCAATTTCCATCAAGACAAGCTCTGTTCAGTATGAGAATGATGATGTTATGAAACCGGTATGGGGCGATGATTATGCAATCTGCTGTTGTGTATCTGCTACACAGACAGGTAAGGAAATGCAGTTCTTCGGAGCAAGAGCTAACCTTGCAAAATGCTTGCTTTACGCAATCAACGGTGGTATGGATGAGAAGAATAAAGTTCAGGTTGGACCGGCTTACCAGAGAATCGAGTCTGAGTACCTTGACTATGACGAGGTTATGAAGAAATACGATGTTATGATGGATTGGCTGGCAGGACTTTATGTAAATATCCTGAATCTGATTCAGTACATGCATGACAAATACTACTATGAAGCAGCAGAACTGGCACTTATTGACACAGATGTCCGCAGGACATTCGCTACAGGTATCGCAGGCTTCTCACATGTAATTGATTCCCTGAGCGCAATCAAATACGCAAAGGTTAAGACAATTCGTGATGAAGACGGATATGTTATTGATTATGAAATCGAGGGAGACTTCCCACGCTACGGAAACGATGATGATCGTGCAGATGAGATCGGTGTATGGCTGTTAAAGACATTCTTAGAGAAGATCAAAAAGCATCATACGTATCGTGATTCTGAGCCGACAACATCTATCCTGACAATTACTTCAAACGTAGTTTATGGAAAGGCTACAGGAACCATGCCAGATGGAAGAAAAGCTGGAGAGCCATTATCACCAGGAGCAAACCCAAGCTACGGCGCAGAGAAGAGCGGATTACTTGCTTCCCTGAATTCTGTTGCTAAGATTCCATATGTATGGGCACTGGATGGTATTTCCAATACACAGACCATCAACCCAGATGCTTTGGGACATGATGAAGAGGAAAGAAAGACAAATCTTGTTCAGTCCATGGATGGATACTTCGATCAGGGCGCACATCACCTGAATGTAAACGTATTCGGTACAGAAAAACTGATTGACGCTATGGAGCATCCGGAGAAAGAAGAGTATGCTAACTTCACAATTCGTGTATCTGGATACGCTGTTAAGTTCATCGACCTGACAAGAGAGCAGCAGGAAGACGTTATCAAGAGAACCTGCCATAAGTCATTATAATTTGTTCATAGGGATTTCAAGGATTAAAAGTTCGTAATAAACGACGGTAAGACTTAGATAAAAGAGGATAGGAGCAAGGAATTGTTCCTATCCTTTTGTCTATCATGGAAATAGGAGGTCAGAGAGATGGATACAGAAAATAAGGACACAAAAGTCTGTTCCCCAGTTGGAAAGGTGCATTCGATTGAAACCTTTGGATTGGTCGATGGACCGGGGGTACGTTATGTTATCTTCCTGCAGGGATGTCATATGAGATGTAAATACTGTCATAATCCGGAAACATGGAATACAGAGGTTGGAATTGAACAGACTGCAGAGGAAGCATTTCAGAAAGCATATCGCTATAAGAATTATTGGAAAAACAACGGAGGAATTACCGTAAGCGGAGGAGAACCACTGCTGCAGATTGACTTTTTGATTGATTTATTCCGTAGGGCGAAAGAAAAAAAGATTCATACCACAGTGGACACCAGTGGAAATCCGTTTGAAAAAACACCGGAATTTTTGGAAAAATTTGACCGGCTTTTGGAAGTGACGGATTTGTTCATGCTGGATATCAAAGAAATCGAAGATGATCTTCACAAAAAGCTGACGGGTCAGACCAATTCCAATATTTTAGAAATGGCAGAATATCTTTCGGAAAAAGGAAAAGCTATGTGGATTCGACATGTCCTTGTTCCAGGACTGACGGATGATGAGGGTGGCCTTCGAAAATTAAGAACGTTTATTGATGGCTTAAAAACAGTAGAGCGGGTAGAGGTTCTTCCATATCATACTCTTGGAGAGTTTAAATGGGAAAAGATCAATGTTGCCTATCCGTTGAAGGGTGTTCCGGTTCCTTCAGAAGAGGAAGTGGAATTTGCCAAGGATATCCTGGTTCCGAAGGCAGAATCATAAAGAAAAATATTCAAAATGAATAAAAATTGAGGAAAAACAGACCAAATCTTAAAGAAAACCGACAAAAAATCGGTAATGAAAAAAATTCTCAACGAAACTCGAAAAAATGAAATAAAATGTGATATAATGAAGTAGTTAGATTTATCTAACTACTTTTTTATGTTTTATGGTCATGTATCAAATTTTCCTGTTGTGAACAGTAATGTTTTATGCAGAGACATAGAAACATGAGATCGGTAATCAGAAAAGAGGAACAGGTGAGAATATGTTTTTAGAAATCAAGGAGTTAAAGAAAAGCTTTGGGAATGATGCGAACCGGGTTGAGGTATTAAAAGGAATTAACTGTGAAATAAAAAAAGGTGAGATCTGCGTTCTGCTCGGACCATCCGGTTCAGGAAAATCCACTCTGTTAAATATTATTGGTGGAATTGACGGACCGGACAGCGGTTATGTTGCGATAGATGGAGAGAAGATGGCGGATATGTCAGAAAAACAGCTGACGAAATATCGAAGGAAGCATCTGGGATATATTTTTCAGATGTATAACCTGATTCCGAATCTCAATGTCAAGGAAAACATCGAGGTTGGAGCGTATTTAAGCGACAGACCGCTGGACATTGATGAATTGCTCAAAACACTGGGACTTTATGAGCATCGTCATAAGCTGCCGAATCAGCTCTCCGGAGGACAGCAGCAGCGTTGTTCCATAGGAAGAGCAATCATTAAGAATCCGGATATCCTGCTCTGTGACGAGCCGACCGGGGCATTGGATTACCATACGTCCAAAGAAATATTAAAGCTGATCGAAGAGGTCAACCAAAAGTATGGAAATACAGTCGTAATGGTGACCCATAATGATGCAATCAAAAATATGGCAGACCGTGTGGTAAAGCTGAGGGACGGACAGATCCGGACCAATTATTGCAATGAGAAAAAAATATCAGCGATAGATTTGGATTGGTAATCATTTGATGGAATAGGAGAAATATATGCGTAACCCATTATTGAAACGGATTCCCAGAGAAATTGTCGGGGAATTTGGAAAATATCTTGCCATTTTTCTTTTTATGACGGTCACGATTGGATTTATTTCCGGATTCCTAGTTGCCTCCCGAAGCCTTCAGGTGGCATATGATGGAAGCTTTGAGAAATATCAGATCGAAGACGGACATTTTGTTTTAGAGAAGGAGCCTTCAGACAAACTGTTAGAAAAAATAGAACAGGAAGGTGTGAAGCTTTATGAGGATCTCTACCTGGAGGAAGAGACCTTCACTGGAGAAAAAGAAGAAAGAAGCGTTCTGCGGCTTTATACGGAGCGAAAGGAAATCAATCGGATTTTTTTATGGGAAGGAAAGCTGCCGGAGCAGACAGGGGAGATTGCTTTGGATCGTCTCTATATGAAAAACAATCATCTGGAGCTGGGAGATACGATCAAAATTGTTGATCGTCTATTTCGGATTACAGCAATGGCTGCGCTGTCAGATTATAGTACGACCTACCAAAGCAATAATGATATCATGTTCGATGGTACCAAATTTAGTGTTGCCATTGTTACAAAAGAAGATTTTACCTCGTTTGGAGAGGACCATTTGAGCTGGAACTATGAATGGATGTATCAGGAAAAACCAAAGGATACAGAAGAGGAAAAAGAAGTTTCTTCGGATCTTTCGATGGAAATTGCAAAAGCGGCGATGGATGACGAAAATGAATTAAAGATTTTTCTTCCCCGATATATCAACAATTCCATTCAATTTGCGGGAAATGATATCGGGCACGACAGGCCGATGATGACGGTGCTGCTCTATATTCTGATTGCCATCATGGCATTTGTCTTTGCTGTGACCATTAATCACACCGTATCTCAGGAGTCAGCGGTGATCGGAACATTGCGGGCATCCGGATATACAAAAATGGAAATCTTTCGCCATTATCTGGCGCCACCGATGTTCGTTTCCATGCTTGCCGCGGTTTTGGGAAATGTGTTGGGATATACGAAATTTTATGACGTTGCGGCAAATATGTATCTTGGCAGCTATGATGTCCCTCTGAATGAAATTATCTTTAACAGTGAAGTGTTTATCAAGACAACAATAGTTCCCATGGTAATCATACTAATGGTAACTGGTATTTCTCTTTGGAAAAAGCTGGAATTTAGTCCGCTGCAGTTCCTTAGAAGAGATATTGTTAAACGAAAACGTTCTAAAGCGGTGAAATTGCCACGGCTTAAGTTCTTTTCCCGTTTTCGTTTAAGGATTATTTTACAGAATATGTCAGGATACCTGACCTTATTTATTGGAATTATTTTCTCTAGTCTGATCTTGATGTTCGGAATGGTCATGAGGCCGCTGCTTAGCCGGTATGCAGAGGATGCTTTGAATTATAAGCCGGCAAATTACCAGTACATTTTAAATCAGGAGCAGGAAATCGAGGAGCCTTCAGCAGAAAAATACTGTGTCACAGCACTCAAAATGCAGGATGATTACTATGAAGAGGAAGATATCAATATCTATGGAATTGTAGAAGACAGTAAATATTACAGCCAACTAGATCTTCCAGAATACGGGGTATTGGTCACTTCGGATATGGCGAAAAAATATCATCTGAAAAAAGGATCGATTGTAAATCTAAAAGAAGAATATGGCAACGAAATTTATGCATTCCGGGTGCAGGGCATATTTGAATATCCGACATGTCTGGGATTATTTATGTCACAGGAGTATTTTTGTGATGTATTTCAAAAGGAGATAGAAAAAAATGATGATGTGATGAAGCGGCTGGGACGGATGCTGACAGATTTTTCGGGAACAGAGGGAGAGCTTTATTACAACGGATATTTTTCGGAAAACGACCTGTCAGGGATATTGAGAGAAGACAATATTGCCAGCGTAATTACGGATGATGACCTGACCAAGCTGTCACGGCAGATGGACATTTCCATGGGAGAAATGTTTGGAATGGTAGGAGTGTTCGCCCTTGTACTATTCGCGTTATTGATTTATCTTTTGACCAAATTAATCCTGGAAAAAAATACTAACTCCATTTCCATGGTGAAAATACTGGGATATACGAATGGAGAAATCGGGAGCCTATATCTGGTATCCAGTATCTGGGTAGTTATTCTATCCGCAATCATTGCGTTGATTTTCAATACGTGGTTCTTTAGTCTGGTGCTGATCATATTTATGAAAGGCTATGGAGGATGGTTCAATCTTATCATTGGCTGGGAACTATATCTGGAGATGTTCGTTATGATGGTAGGAACCTATCTTTTGGTCGCGCTGACACAGATGCTTCGAATCAAAAAAATCCCGATGGAGGAAGCGTTAAAAAATGTAGAGTAGCTCTGCTTACGATAAAAAAATTCAATAAGAAAAAAGGACTTGAAACAAAAGAAAGAAGTGTATTATACTCTATATGGAACTATCAATAAGATAAGTGCATTTTCCATGGATGTGCAGGATTTACATGTAGGATTTAGATTATGTGGAATTTAGATTAGGAGGAAAAATATGTTAGATTGTTTAAAAAATTTGAATGGAAAGTATACAGGGATTTTTGCGGCAGGTTTTTTACTTGGAACAGCTGGAGTCAAGATTTTGGCGAGCAAGGATGCGAAAAAGGTTTATACAAATTGTACCGCGGCAGTGCTTCGCGCAAAGGATTGTGTTATGAAGACGGTATCCAATATCCAGGAAAACGCAGAGGATATTTATGCGGAAGCCCAGCAGATCAATGAAGAACGAGCAGCAGAAAAAGAGGCAGCTGAATTTGAAGCGGAAGAAGCCGGGGATAATGAAGCAGAGAGTGAAGAAGACAAATAAAAAGAAAAACAAAATAAAAAAATGAAGAAAGAGAAGTTCAGAAGTTCATATTTTTCCTAAAAATAGTAACTGAAAATACATAGCAGAATTAAAAGTAAGAGCTGGATGATCAGACAGGGCAGACAGTTGCCCAGAAAGCGGTCTGACCATCTGGCTT
>CADBUD010000047.1 GCA_902797785.1 uncultured Lachnospiraceae bacterium | reverse complement strand
TAGCAACAAAATGCACACGCCAAAGGCGCACAGAGTGGAAATATGCCCTAACGGTCATATTTCGCGCCCACTGCCCCAGATTTTCATGCAAAAAACGCATGAAAATACCTTGCGGGATAGTGGCTGTGAATAGTAACTCTTTTTCCTATGGTTACAATTTACGTCCCGCTCCCGACACTCTGATATCCTTCCGGTGTATTGTTCTTAGCATACTCCTTCATCTCACTTTCATTGGAGCCGTAATAAATGCACTTTGATTCTTCTTTGATCACATGATGATCTGATGCATCCAAATACACGTAGTATAAGTCATATTCCTCTGCTCCACTGGAGGCATTTAATGTGGAAAGATAGCATTTCACCAAAATCTTTCCCTCTTTTTCATTTTCAAAGGCGTCCAGAAATACTGCATCCTGTTTGGACAGCATTGTCAGCTGGCTCGCCTCTACGATTCGTTCAAATTCACTTTCGATCCAGTCAATCGCCGCCGTCTGGTAGAACGGCTGGTTCATCCGTTTGATCTGGGGAAGCAGGAAAACAATCCCCGCCGCGATGATCACAAGACCAATCAAAACAGCAAGCACGATGCTTTTTGTATCCCCTGTTTTTTGGGTCTTTCTTTTTGACGTTCCCCCTGCCTCTCCTTCTTCCGTCAGCTTTGTCAAATCTCTTGGTACTGCCATTTGACAGACAGGGCAAAGGATTTCGCTATCCTGAAGCTCTGTATTACATTTTGGACATTTTCTAGCCATAATTTATCTAATTTCCTCCTCTGCCATGACCTGCTTTAACTTCCTTTTGATCCGCTGCATCGCATTGTCGATAGATTTTACCGGCTTTCCTAAGCGCTCCGCAATTTCCTGGTAGGTGTTTCCATCCAGATAGGATTCCACGACTTTTTTTTCGAAACCGCTCAAATTTTCTTCTATTACGTGTTCCAAAAGAAGTCCGTTCTCTTTGTCGATCCAAAGCTCCTCCGGGTTCTTACTGGATCCGGAAGCAATCAGGTCCTCTAATAAAATCTGTTTCTCCCCATTTTCTGCCATGGGATTTTTGATATCATAGAATGAAACATAGGTATTTAACGGCTGATGCTTTTTTCTCTGGGAAGCGCTGACCGCCGTATAGAGCTGACGGGTAATGCACAGCTCTGCAAAATATCTGAACTCTACGTTTTTTATGGCATCATACTCCCGGACTGCCTTGAACAGCCCGATCATTCCCTCCTGGATCAGGTCGTCTTTGTCCCCGCCGAGAAGGAACATCTGATTTGCTTTTCTGCGTACCAGATATTTGTATTTATTGATCAGATATTCCATGATCTCTTCGTCTTTTCCTGTTCCGGAAAGCTGTTCTTTGTATTGGAGCAGCTGCTCGTCTGTATAATCATCTAACGTCTTCATTGCCACCTTCTCCATCATTCATCCGCAGCTTCTAAAATCCACCTCTCTGACGAACGATCTCATAAGCCAGTACTCCCGCTGCCACGGATGCATTCAGGGAATCAATTTCTCCCTTGACAGGAATCGCCGCCGTAAAATCGCACCGTTCCTTCACAAGCTTTCCGACGCCCTCTCCTTCATTTCCAATGACGAGTCCGATCGGTCCCTTCAGATCGAGACGGTACATCAATTCTCCATCCATATCAGCACAGACGAACCACATCCCCTCTTTTTTCAGATCCTCGATGGTACGGGACAGATTCGTCACCTTCGCTACCGGCGTATAGTTGATCGCGCCGGCCGAAGCTTTTGCCACCGTGGCGGTCAGTCCTACTGCCCTGCGCTTTGGAATCACGACACCGTGGGCTCCGCACAGATTGGCTGTCCGGATAATGGCTCCCAGATTGTGCGGATCTTCGATATTGTCCAAAAGGAACAAAAACAGCGGTTCCTCTTTCTTTTTGGCAGATTCTATGATTTCCTCCAGCTCTGCATAATGGTATGCCGCTACGAACGCAATCACGCCCTGATGCTTTTTGGTCTGTGACATCTGATCCAGACGTTCCCGGTCAACGTAGGAAATCAGGGTTCCCTGTTTTCCCGCTTCTCTTTTTATTGTGAGCAGGGGGCCATCCTTACATCCGTCCAACAGGAATAATTTGTCAATCGTCTTTCCTGACCGGAACGCTTCGAGTACGGCATTGCGTCCTTCCACTACTCCTTCTTCGTATCTCATCTGCTTCCTCCATTCCTTTTTTTAAAAGGGTACATATTCGCTCCATCTGGCCGGTAAGGTAAAGAAATCCCAGCATCGCTTCAAATCCGGTCGCTTTCCGATACTCTATGATACTGGAATTTTTGGCTGTAGTATGCGTTTTGGTATTCCGTCCCCTTCGATAATATGTCTTTTCCTCTTCAGTCAGATCGTCCATCAAAAACTCAGCCATTTTGGCCTGTGTCGGCGCCTTGGAATAAAAATTGGCATGATAGCTCATCTTGTTAATCGCGCAGTTTCCTTCGGAAAGGATTTTTGTCCGAACGAACAGTTCAAAAACGCAATCCCCGATATAGGCTAAGGTGACCGGGGAATAGGAGGACAAAGGCCGCTCCTCCCACCCCATCTCCTTGAGGATGTTTCGGTAAAAGTCCATCGTCTGTTCCCTCAAATCCTGCTCCATTTTACGCCTTCTCTCGTATCCTTTAACGCGATTCCCATGGAAAGCAGCTGCTCCCGGATCTGGTCGGCCTTAGCAAAATCCTTTTGTTTTCGTGCTTCCTGGCGTTCCCCGATCAGCTGCTCGATTTTTTCCTCCAGTCCTTCTTCTAAATCATCTTCCCCCCGCATCAGATCCAGCCCCAAAAGATCTGTCAGCAAAAAGAGCCTTTCTTTCATCTTTAGAAGAAATTCCATGGAGCTTTCCTCTTTCGTCCTGGTATTGATAAATTTTACCAGTTCGAAGACCGCGGAAACAGCATCTGCTGTATTGAAATCATCCTCCATGGCATCCTCAAATTTTTTGACATAGGATAACGATTGTTCTTCCCCCTCTTTTTCTGTCTCTGTCATCTTTTCCGGACTGCTGTTTTCATCCGCTGCTTTTTGTTTTTTGGTGTTTTCCAGGTCTGTGAGCATCTGCGCACAGGTGCGGATCCGCTCCAGACCGTTTTTTGCAGCCTGCATTAATTCCTCACTAAAATTCAACGGACTCCGGTAATGGGCGCTCAGCATAAAGAACCGCAGTACCTGCAGATCATATTTTTCTGAGATGTCCCGGACGGTAAAAAAATTCCCCAAGGACTTTGACATCTTTTTATTATCAATATTTAAAAAGGCATTATGCATCCAATAGTTAGAGAATACTTTTCCGCTGGATGCTTCACTTTGTGCGATTTCATTTTCATGATGCGGGAAAACAAGGTCTTCGCCGCCGCCATGAATATCGATCTGCTCTCCCAGATATTTCTTGGACATCACAGAGCATTCGATATGCCAGCCCGGTCTTCCCTCGCTCCATGGGGACTCCCAGAACGGCTCTCCTTCTTTTTTGGGTTTCCAAAGGACGAAATCCAGTTCATCCTCTTTTCCGTCATCTCCCTTGACCTGGATTTCCCGGTGGCCGCTCTGTAGATCCTCGAGATTTTTGTGGGAGAGCTTTCCGTAGTCTTTAAATTTTTTGGTGCGGTAGTAGACGGTTCCATCCTCTGCCTTATAAGCATATCCCTTTTCTATCAGGTCAGAGATCATCTCGATCATTCCCGGAATCTCCTGTGTCGCCAATGGATGTGTCGTTGCCGGGCGGATGTTCATGCCCTCCATATCCTTTTTACACTCTTTGATATACCGGTCTGCGATCTCTTCTGCAGTGCTGCCCTCTTCCTGTGCTTTTTTTATGATCTTATCATCTACATCCGTGAAATTGGAGACAAAGTTCACCTCGTAGCCTTTGTATTCCAAATATCTGCGAACGGTATCAAATACGATCATCGGCCGTGCATTTCCTATATGGATCAGATTATATACCGTAGGTCCGCAAACATACATTCTTACTTTTCCCTCTTCGATTGGATGAAATTCCTCTTTTGATTTCGATAATGTATTATAAATCTTCAATGTCGTCTCACCTGCACTTTCTTTTTCTTGGAACTCTGCCATAAAAAGCAATCAGAGGCTGTCCTTATGCTCATTTCGACAGCCCCTGTCTTTTTATCGTTCTATAGGAAACGCATTTCCTATACCTTTTTATATAAATGATGTTGAAATTAGTTACTATTCACAGCCACTATCCCGCAAGGTCTTTTCAAGCGCATTTTGCTTGAAAATGTTACTATTCACAGTCAATTTGATAAATGAAAGAGATTCGTCGCACTTGCGCGTAAGAAGCTGTTTTATTTATCAAATTTTCCTGCTGATAGGAACGAATCGAAACCTTTTAACCGACCAGCGGATATTTTTCTGTCAGGGAAGCAATGATGGCTCTTGCTGCCTCGACTCCATCTTCTTTCTGTTTGATCACGAGGGAAATCGCCTCTGCCACCTGATCCATATCCTCTGTATTCAGACCACGTGAGGTCGCAGCCGGTGTTCCCAGACGGATTCCGCTGGTAACAAATGGAGATTTTGGATCATTAGGAATCGTGTTCTTGTTGGCAGTAATATGTGCCTGATCCAGCAGCTTTTCGATTTCTTTTCCGGTCAGATCGAATGGGGTCAGATCTACCAGCATCAGATGATTGTCTGTTCCGTCAGATACGATTTTGATTCCACGGTTCTTTAAGCCATTGCAGAGAGCCTGCGCGTTATCAATGATGTTTTTCTGATAGGTCTTAAAGCTGTCATCAAGCGCCTCTAAGAAGCAGACAGCTTTTGCTGCGATCACATGCATCAATGGACCTCCCTGGATTCCCGGGAAGATGGCTTTGTTGAAGTTGAACTTCTTTGCCGCTTCTTCGTTTGCTAAGATCAAACCGCCGCGCGGTCCGCGAAGTGTCTTATGTGTCGTCGTCGTTACGACATCCGCATATGGAATCGGGCTCGGATGAAGTCCTGCTGCCACCAGACCGGCAATATGAGCCATGTCTACCATCAGAACTGCTCCTACCTCATCTGCTACTTCACGGAACTTTTTAAAGTCAATCGTGCGCGCATAAGCACTGGCACCTGCCACAATCAGCTTTGGCTTAGCCTCTAAAGCAATCTCTCTTAATTTATCATAATCAATGAATCCATCATCATTGACTCCATAAGGAACAATGTTAAAATACTTTCCTGACATATTGACCGGGCTTCCATGGGTCAGATGTCCGCCATGATCCAGATTCATTCCCATTACGGTATCTCCTGGCTCACATACTGCAAAAAATACAGCCATATTTGCCTGTGCTCCGGAATGTGGCTGAACATTGGCATAATCACAGCCAAACAGCTTTTTAGCGCGCTCAATTGCCAGATTTTCTACTACATCCACACATTCGCATCCGCCATAGTATCTCTTTCCCGGATATCCCTCTGCGTATTTGTTGGTCAACGGACTGCCCATCGCTGCCATGACAGCTTTGCTCACCCAGTTCTCAGATGCGATCAGCTCGATATGGCTGTTCTGTCTGGCTACTTCATTTTCAATTTCTGCGGCAATTTCCGGATCAACTGCCCTTACTTCGTCTAATGAATACATATTTTCCCTCCGTTTATCTCATGTGGAAAGTTTCTTTCCCATGTCATTATATCATAAGCTCACGCTCATGGTCATCATTCGTAAAAATGCCCTCGCAAGCGAGCATTTTTACTCATTTTATCCTAAATTATATACGAATCAGACAGAATTGTAAAGTAGGATTTTTGTTTCGTCTAATATTCTCTATCATCTCGTTACTATTCACAGCTCTGCTGTTCATAGCAACAAAATGCACATACCGAAGGCACACAGAGTGCAAATACTCCCTTCGGTCGTAT
>CADBUD010000046.1 GCA_902797785.1 uncultured Lachnospiraceae bacterium | reverse complement strand
CGACTGCACAAGTGATCGGCTCGATTCCACTTTGGGTGCCAATCGCAACCACGGAGAAAAACGTCGCTACCAGCACCGTCACGCTGGACGCTAAGCCATCCAGACCATCTGTGAAATTCACACCATTTACCGTTCCCAAAATCACAAAAAACATCAACGGAATTGCAAGAATTCCGATATCCAGAAGCTTTCCTCCGGTAAACGGAAGAATCATGGTCAAAGAAACATCTGTATAATGTGTAATATAGAAGGCAAAGATCACATAGACGATCATTTCAAGAAGCATCTTCTGCCATGCCAGCAGTCCATCCGAGCGACGCAGGACGACTTTTAAATAATCATCCAGAAAGCCAATGATTCCAAATCCCAGCGTCATAAATAAAATCGGAATGATCTTAGGATTGCTTTTGATAAAAAAAAGGGATGTCACTGTGATGGCAAGTAAAATCATAATTCCTCCCATCGTAGGCGTTCCCATTTTTTTCTGATGAGATTCTAGTTCCTCCCGTTCCGTATTTCCGACCTTCATTCTTCTCAAAATCGGAATCATGACCGGACACAACGCTGCGCTGATTGCAAATGCGGCGATTACCGGTATGATAAATGATGCATTCATGTTTTTCATCTCTCCTTCTGTTTTTTTATTTCTCCTTTTCTTTTTGGATCTTTAGATAGGGCAGGATCGTTTCAAAGATCTCTTTTACGACCGGGGCTGCAATCGTCCCACCATAATAGGTTCCCTGCGGATGATCAATCACCATCAGGACGAGGACTCTAGGATCATCAGCCGGTGCAAATCCCAAGAAAGAAGCAATATACTGATGGGCGCTTCGCGGCAGGGTCTGAGATGTCGCCGTCTTTCCCCCAATCCGGTATTCTTCTATAGCCGCCTTATTTCCTCCCCCCTCTGAAACAACCTTTTCCAGCAGTTCTCTCAGGGTGGCTGAAACCTCTTTAGAAACGATTTGTTCTGTTTTTGGATAGGTGAAAACGGACACCTCTCCTCTTTGATCCACCGTCTTGACGCCAAAATGCGGTGTGATACGTTCTCCCCCATTGATGAGGGATGCAACTGTCGCTGCCAGCCCGATTGCCGTCACCTGAAAAGACTGCCCAAAAGAAATCGTTGCCAGTTCCACTGCCTTGACATTTTCTTTTTTATGCATGATTGTGGAAGCTTCTCCCGGCAGGTCGATTCCGGTCTTCTCCATCAGACCGAACCGGTCAAAATAGTGAAAAAAATCATCAACACCGATTCTCTGTCCCACTTCAATAAACACCGGATTGCAGGAATTTTTTATTCCATCCACGAAGGTCTCCGTCCCATGTCCGGTCGTCCTGGCACAACGGATTTTCCGATCCTCTACCATCTTATAGCCGGGACACTGGAACGTATCATTCAACGATACAACGCCTTTTTCCAATGCAGCTGCCGCTGTAATGACCTTGAAGATACTGCCCGGCTCATAGGTGTCATTGATTGCGTCATTCCTCCACATCTGATTTAGTAGTTCCTGTTTGTTTTCCTTGGTTCCTAGTTTTTCCAGCCCATTCTGGAGAGTGAACGGCGTATTTAAATCATACTCTGGAACGTTTGCCATTGCATAAATCTCTCCATTTTGAGGATTCAGCGCAATGACAGAAACCCGCTCCGCTTGTTTTTCCTCACACACCTTCTGTGCTGCCTGTTCCGCATAAGTCTGAATGTTATAATCCAGACTCAGGATCAGATCTTTTCCAGCCACAGCCTCCTGACGTCGTTCTCCAGCCTGCTCGATTTCTACGCCCCGGGCGTCAGTCATGGTCAAAATCTTCCCATCGATGCCTTTCAGTTCATTTTCATAGACGACCTCAAGCCCGACAATCCCCTGATTGTCTGCTCCTGTAAATCCCAGCACGCTGGAAGCCAGCGTATGATAAGGATAGAACCGCTTAAAATCTTCATCGACCTTGACGCCGGAAAACCTCTCCTTTCGAATCCGTTCTCCCACTTTAGCATCCACATTGGACTTAATCCGCTCAATAGAACTGACCTTTTCTACCTTTTTTCGAACTTCCTCTTCCGATAAGGACAATTCTCCTGACAGCACATGAATCAGCCTTTCCTTTTCCTGCTTCTTTAACTGGCTGTGAATCACAGAAATCGTACAGACGGCCTTATTGTCCGCTAAAACTCTTCCTGTAGCATCCAGAATTCTTCCCCTTGCCGCCTTAATATCCCGTTCTCTTTCATGGAGCTCATCTGCCTTTTTTCCATAGTATTCTGAGCAGAACACCATCAAATAGACCAGTCTTCCGACCAAAAGTGCCATCAGAAGGAAGACGGTCACGCAGATCATCGAAAGCTTCCTTCGATGAAAGGTTTTCATTTTTTCCATAGATCCTATCCGGTTTCTAAAAGTTTCTGCCTATATATATTCTTTTTTTCCGGAAATTATACCAAAATCCAGTACAGCTCATGAACAAAACAGCAAGCTATTTCATTCATGAATATATCTGTAGGAAATAAAACCATCCGCCTCCATGCTCAGAACAAGAAATCTCTAGGCAGGCGGATTCTCCCCTGTCTCTCCCTGCGATGCCGGTTCTTCCCCTGTCTCTCCCTGTGCTGTCGGATTTTCTCCTGTCTCTCCCTGTGCCGTCGGTTCTTCCCCTGTCTCCCCCTGTGCTGTCGGATTTTCTCCTGTTTCTCCCTGTGCCGTCGGATCTTCCTGTTCCACCTCTGATGCCAGCACTCCCGGAATTATGGTTCCGTTTTCATCCTCTGCCAAGAGTTCCTCATCCTGATAGATTCCCAGATATGGGAGAATTTCCGTCATAATCCCTTTTACGACTCTCTGGGCGAGCTTGCTGTCAGACTGTGGATCGACATTTGGTTTATCAACAATACAATATACTACGACCTCTGGATGGTCTGCCGGAGCATGTCCGATAAAAGAGACCAAATAATTGCCTTTTCCCCGGGGATAAACCTCCGCCGTTCCCGTCTTCCCCCCCATGGAATATCCATTGACCTTTGCCGTCTTACCTGTTCCTTCTGAGGCAGTCGCCTGTAAATAAGTCTTTAGTTTTTCGGAAGTTTCCGTGGATACGGTCTGCTTAATCAAGATCGGATCACTGCTCTTTACGACGCCCCCGTTACTGTCTAATATCTTTTTTGCGATATGCGGCTTATAGTACGAGCCTCCATTGATCAAAGAAGAATACCCGGCTGCCACCTGAAGCATCGTCACGTTAAAGTTCTGTCCAAAAGAATTCGTAGCAAGGTCAATGTCCTCCATTTCATCCGCGGAATAGAGTAGATTTGCGGTATAAGCTTCTCCTGGAAGATCCACGCCCGTCTTTAATCCAAAATTGAACACAGATTGATATTTCGTGAAGTTCTCTTTTCCAATCCGGAACGCAATGTCCATCAGAGCATCATTACAGGAAACCATCAATGCCTGCTGAAGTGTAATTTTCCCATGTCCGTCATGATTGCTGCATTTTACATAGTGCTGTCCGACCTGTTCTCCTCCATCACAGACAAATTCCTCATCTCCGGTCAGTACCCCAAGCTCCAGTCCTGTCGCAACAGTAAACGGCTTGATTGTAGATCCGGCCTCATAGGTATCGCTGACGCAGGAATTTCTCCACAAGGAATAGAGTCTTTCGTTGATCTTTGTATATTTATCATCAGAAAATTTTGTTTTATCAATAATCTCTCCATCTTCATTTACCCTTCCTTCTGCTTTCCATCGATCTACTGTTTTTTTACCGTAGACTTCATACAGGCTGTGGGCATGATTCGGATCATATTTTGTCTTATCCGCCATGGCAAGGATTTCTCCGGTATTCGGATTCATCACAACAACAGCAATATTTTCCGCTCCATCTCCATCCCTGGCTTCATTTTTATGTTCCTTCAAGAAATCTTCAATCTTATTTTCGACTACTTTTTGGATATTCAGATCCATCGTAAGCTCAATACTGTTTCCGTCCTCTGCTTCTTTGATTACCGAATGATAATTGCTGTTCTCATCGGTATAATAATACTGCGTCCCATCGGTTCCGTTCAAGTCAGAATTGTACGATCCCTCCACGCCCCAGGTCCCGACATTTCCGGACTCCGAAAAACCAACGATCTTGCAGGCAAGGGAATCATTCGGATAGATGCGCTGATACTCTTTTTCGAACCAGACTCCGGTCACATACTTCTTTACATCCTTTTCTTTCTCCGAATCGGAGTCATCTTTTTCAATCAGATCCTCGAACGCCTTTTTTTCCTGATAGGTGATCTTTCTTAATTTTTCCGGCCGGTAATAGGCACTGGATTCATTTTCTGTGAGCATGGCTTCAAATTCTGCTTCAGAATACTCAGAAAACGCCTGTCCTAAAACCTGCGCTGTCGTTTTAATATAACTTCTCTTTTCTTTTTTAGTCTCCTGCTCCGTTTTCTTTTTCTTAAGCATCCCCTTAAGACGGGCAATGGCTTTTGAAAAAAAGTTCTCTTCCTTTTCTTCCTCTTCCGTTTCTTCCAGCGTAGCTTCTGCTTTTTTCAGCTGTGAACAGTCCAATACCACATTGTAGACTTCTTCACTCGTTGCTAAAATAGTCCCATTCGCATCGACAATATCGCCCCTACGGTAGGGAAGAATCGTTGTATCATATCGTTTCTGCGTCAGAACCTTTCTGGCATATTCCTCTCCATGTACGGTTTCTAATCGCAGAACGGCGCCAGACAAAACCAAAAGGATACAGATGATACAGCTAAGACAAATTACGAACCGTTTTCTCATTCCGATGGTAATATGATCTTTGCTTTCCTTTTGTTTCTTTTTCTCCAGACGTCTCTGCTTTCGTTTTTCCATTAAGACGCTCCAAAGTGATGGCTTCGGCGGTCTTGTTTTATGTATTGGCTTGGTCGGCAATGGCCTTCTTCTGCCTTGTGGACGAGTTCTTTTTCGTGTTCTCTTTTTCTCTTTTTCTTCTGGATTCTGTCCTTTTTTCTTTATCCGGTTCTTGTCCGTATATTCTTTTTCTCGTACTGACGGATTTCTCCTTCTTTTTCGTCTCTCTTTATTTTCCAGATTTTTTTTGGTTCGTTCCGGATATTTCCGCCTGCCATCACGATTGCGTTCCGTACGTTTTCCTGTCCGTTCCCCCTCCGTATGTCTTCTATCTCGTTCGCCATCCGCACGTTTTACCATTCGTTCCCCCTCCGTATGTTTTCCAGACCGTTCCCCCTCCATATGGGATACTGTCCGGGGCTTCGCGGTATGATTCCCCTGTCTTGAGCCCCGTCCCGGCTTCTCCATCCCCCCTCCAAATTCCGTACTGATCAAGCTGGGATTGACCAGATTCCCACCGCTTCGGATCTGATTGGGAGACATCTTTCTTGACGAAGCGGATGAAGTGATTCTTTCTGAATGCTGCGGCGACACCTGTAGGTTATCATTTGGATTGTACGTTTGTGGGTTTTCTCCTGCCTGTCCCCCCTGCTGCATCATATCATTTAAATTGGTCCATCCCTGAGGGATCCTTCCTGTCTGATTCCGAATCCTTTCTCTGGTTCTCTCAAGCTCCTGCCTACGATATTCCCGTCTCCATGCGTCATCCAATTTTCTTTCACCTCTCTGTCCCTTTTCCCGGATAAAAAACATTACTATTCACAGCTCCACTGTTCGTCTTGTGGGTTATCGGCTGTGAATAGTAACGAAAATGTTTCCTTATCTTTATCCTGTCGTTTTATTTCCCTGTTTGTCTTGTTTTTCCTTTTGCTTTAACAGTTCCTCCGCACTCTCCTCCTCTAAAATCCGCTCATACTGAACCATATAGTCTGGCGACTCCACTTTATAGGCTACGATCTGCTCCTGGCTTGGATAGACCATCCCGAACTTTTCCATGGCAACGCTTTTTATATGTTCGATATCCTCTGCCGCACTAATCCTGCTCTTTGTGGCTTTATTCTCCATACGGACTTCTGCAAGCTCCATCTCCAGACTGGAAATCTTCATTTCATGCTTTGTGATCTGACCCTTTAACGAGAGATATTGGAATCCGATTGCCGTCAGAAAAAGGGCAGAAAAAATCATAAAGAACACCGTAACTCTCGCATTCCTTCGTTCCATTCTGATCTGGACTTTCTCATGCCCTGTTTTAGGCTGAACCAGCCATTCTTCGACATCTTCCTCAGTGTTTTTCTGCTTTTTCTTACCCGGCGGATTTTCCAGCTGCTTTTTTTGTTTTCTTTTCTTTGGCGGAGCATATAGATACTGCTGTGTTGCTGTATTACCATAAATATACCCTGTGCTGCCGGTGAACTGCTTTCGAACACGATCTGCCATTTTCTTTCCTCCCTGTTTTTAGGAACATCAGAAATGTCTTTTTCCTCTCGTTCCGTCGTTTAATGGTTAGATGTTATGTCATTTCTCCTACTTTCCTCTGTATGACGCATTTACTGCGTCATAATGGTAGATATGAAAGGTTTACCTTTCCTACTTCGAATACCCGAAGCTTTGCGCTCTTGCTCCTGTTATTCTCCGCTTTCTCTTGTTCTGATGGAAGAATCGGTTTTTTCGTAATCACCTTTCCCTTGGACTTTTTGTTGCAGACACAGACCGGAAATTCCGGCGGGCAAGTACAAGGAGATTCCATCCGTTTGAACGCATTTTTTACGATGCGATCTTCTAATGAATGAAACGTGATCACGCAAATTCTTCCTCCTGGCTTTAGTACATCGACCATAGCATCCAGTGATTTTTCCAAGACCTCAAGCTCTGCATTGCATTCAATCCGAATTGCCTGAAAGGTCTTCGTTGCCGGATGTTTTCCTCCGTAATTGGAACCCTTGGAACGTATGATAATATCAACTAATTCTCCTGTCGTACAGATTTCTTTCTTTTTTCGGAATTGTACAATATTCTTTGCTATTTTATAAGCATCTTTTTCTTCACCGTAATTTTTTATCATCAAATACAATGATTTTTCATCGTATTGATTTACAATATCTTTTGCGCTAAGAGAAGCGCTTTGATCCATCCTCATATCCAGAGGGGCATCCCCTGCCCTGTAGCTGAAGCCTCTCATCGGCTCATCCAGCTGAAAGGATGAAACTCCCAAATCTAAAACGATCCCATCTATTTTTTTGATTCCGTGCTGCCTTAACAAGATTGGCAGCTGTTCATAATTGCTCCGGATCAGGGTTGTCCTATCCTGATACTCCAAAAGGCGCGCTCCTGCTGCCTTTATCGCATCCTCATCCTGATCGATTCCGATCAAACGCCCGTTTTTTGAAAGGCGCTTACATATCTCATAGGAATGACCACCCCCGCCAAGAGTTCCATCGACATAGATTCCCTCCGGCCTAACCCGTAAAGCATCGATCGTTTCCTCCAATAAAACAGATTTATGTGAAAACTCCATTGTCTTGTCTCCATTGTTTCTATCAAGGCAGCGCTCAAAAGCTCAGACCCAGTGCCATCATATGCTTTGTCATTGCTTCGATATCCTCGCTTTGATAGTTATCTACCTCTTCATAGTGTTCAGCGGACCAGATCTCGACCTTGCTTCCAACTCCTGCAAATACCACATCCTTTTTGATCTCTGCAATCGCTCTTAGCTTTGATGGAATCGAAACTCTTCCCTGTTTGTCCACTTCACATTCTACCAGACCAGTACTAAAATATCGGATCAGCTTACGAGCCTCCCGATCCAGCAGAGGCAGCTCTTGGAGCTTTGTATAAAATTCCTCCCACTCCCGCCTTGAATGAACATACAGGCAATACGGATCAAAACCAGGAGAGATATAAAAACTATCCCCCAGCTGTTCCCTGTATTTTGCTGGAACTATGACACGGCCTTTATTGTCAATACTATGTGTGTATTCACCGATATACATCCCTTGTCACGCTCCCCCCACCACTTTGTGTCACAATCTTATACTAAGCCCCCACCTAGTCCCCACCGTCTTTACCATCATACACCATCCCACTTTTTATAGCAATCAGAACATTTGTTTCGTTTTGCCGTTTTATTTAAAAACCCTTTATTTTCGGGGTTTTTTTAAATAAAAAAAAATTTCAGACCAAAGAAAGAAATAGTGCTTCTTCCTTTGATTTGAAATTTTTTCCGGCAAAATGCTTTATTTTTCGTTCGCATCCTCCATTTTTTTATTTTTCTGCTTCATGAAAACCAACATTCCTGATGAAGCAATGACACAGATCAGTGCCAATAGCTGGGATACAGCAATATGTTCTGTCAGCATAAGCTGATCCGTGCGGATTCCTTCGATCCAGAATCTTCCTACCCCATATCCCAAAAGATAAATCAAAAAGAGCTGACCCTCATATTTTTTATGTTCCTTAAATTTCCATAAAAGAAAGAACAGACATAGGTTCCAGATTCCTTCATATAAAAAAGTCGGATGAACTTGAATATACTCAATTCCGTCTGCTGTAATCAAATGCTCGGATAACTCCTTTGTGATATCTCTTGCCCGAACAGCACTGACAGGAAGTCGCATCGCCAATAGTCCATTCGTATATCCGCCAAACACCTCTCGGTTGAAAAAATTTCCCCACCGTCCGATGACCTGTCCGATAAGAAGTCCAAATCCTACGGTATCCAGCATCTGGAACGCATTTTCTTTTTTTCGTCCCGCATAGAGAAAAATCGTAAGGACTCCCGCAAGGATCCCCCCATACACTGCCAGCCCTCCCTGGCGAAGATTGAAAATGGAAAGCAGATTCCCCTGATAATCCTTCCATCGAAAAATAACATAATAGATTCTCGCTCCCAAAATCCCAAACACCATCAGGTAAAGCGAAAGATCCAAATAGAGCTCCGGATCCTGACCGCTTATTTTGGCATATCTTCTTGCTGCCGCCAGACCGGCCAGCATGGCAATTGCGATACAGATTCCATAGTAGGCGATGGAAAATCCAAATATAGAAATGTTTTTTCCGACATGATCCAGCCAGATATGTAAATTTGGAAATGAAATCTGGTAATCCATAAACCGCTCCCTTCTTTTCTGTTCTTTAAAAAGGAACTGCCACATCAAAAGTCCTTGTCGCAGTCCCTTAGAAATATTTTTATTCTTATTTTGCTACAAAGCTGGCGCATTGAGTTTCCATTGAAGTAGCTGCACCGATTCCGCTGATTCCGATATGATTTGCGTCACAGTGCATATCTTTGTTATATACACAGTTTTTTGCATCGCAGAGAACTTCCG
This sequence comes from uncultured Lachnospiraceae bacterium, assembly GCA_902797785.1. Taxonomy (GTDB): domain Bacteria; phylum Bacillota; class Clostridia; order Lachnospirales; family Lachnospiraceae; genus RUG14305. Next base: position 8,776 of record CADBUD010000046.1, on the reverse strand, counting down.
TCTCTTTTGCTGCATACCGGTCTTCTGCAAATGAGTTTTTTGCTCCTGTCTCAGCCTGTTTTTCGTAGCTGCCGCAGCAAGTTCCTTTTTTATCCTCACTACCGTTTCCCTGTACATGGATTTCCTCCCGGCAACAACAGTTGTCCGTCTGATACAGGCACTCTTTTACATTACAATCCAAATTTGTCATGCTGTGTACTCCTTTCTGTTCTGTCATCCGGACATTTGCAGACAGCTGCTCGTTTTGTCCGGATGTTTTATACTCATGAACAAAACAGCATGCTGTCTTGTTCATGAGCTGCATCTCTTTGTTTGATTAGAAGAAACGCTTTCTGAACCTAGTATGCACACAACATCTTCGTTTTATTCTTTATTTTATTCCTCGACTTCGATTTTTCGGATTTCTTTTGTGCGGATCTCTTTGCAGATTTCTTCGATGAAATCCTCCAATTTCTTCGCGCCTTCATCTCCCTTGAACCGGCTGCGGACAGAAACGGTTTTCTCTTCCTCTTCCTTTTGACCTACGACCAGCATGTACGGAACTCTTGCCAGACGCGTTTCGCGAATCTTAAATCCAATCTTTTCTGAACGCTGATCCACCGTACACAAAATTTTATTCTTTTTTAATTCTTTTTCTATAGATTCAGCATATGCTGCATATTTATCAGAAATTGGAAGAATGCGGACCTGTTCCGGGCAAAGCCATGTTGGAAGCTTTCCTGCATATTTTTCAATCAACCATGCCAGAGTTCTCTCATAGCATCCCATGGACGTTCTGTGAATGATGTAAGGACGGACTTTATTTCCATTCTGATCGATATAATACATATCAAACCGCTCTGCAATCAGGGCATCCCACTGAATCGTGATCATCGTATCTTCTTTTCCATAGACATTTTTGGCATTAATATCCACCTTTGGTCCATAAAAAGCTGCTTCTCCGACATCCTCGGTAAAGTCGATCTCCAATTCCGTCAGGATATCCCGGATATGCTGCTCTGTTTCTTCCCAGACCTCCGGCTCTCCGATGTATTTTTCCCGGTTGTCCGGATCCCATTTGGAAAGATGGTAGGTCACATCCTCTTCTACGCCCAAGACCTGGAGGCAGTGCTTTGCCAGAGCAAGACAGCCTTTGAACTCCTCGACCATCTGATCCGGCCGCACAATCAAGTGACCTTCAGAAATTGTGAACTGACGAACCCTTGTCAGACCATGCATCTCGCCGGAATCTTCATTTCGAAACAGCGTGGAGGTCTCCCCATAACGGCACGGAAGATCGCGATAGGATTTTGGCGTTGCCTTGTAGACATAATATTGGAACGGACAGGTCATCGGCCGGAGCGCATAGACCTCTTTATCTGCTTCCGGATCTCCAAAAACGAACATTCCTTCTTTATAATGATCCCAGTGTCCGGAAATCTTGTACAGGTCGCTCTTTGCCATGAATGGCGTTTTGGTCCGTACATATCCCCATTCCTCTTCCAGATCCTCGATCCAGCGCTGCATCGTCTGGATGATTTTGGCTCCCTTTGGCATGATCAGTGGAAGCCCCTGACCAATGACATCTACCGTTGTAAAAAGCTCCATTTCACGTCCCAATTTATTATGGTCACGTTTTTTGATATCCTCTAAATGCAGCAGATGAGCCTTTAATTCTTCCTTTGTACCAAATGCTGTTCCGTAAATTCTTGTCAGCGTGGCGTTATGCTCATTTCCTCTCCAATATGCACCGGAGGAAGATAACAGCTTAAACGCTTTGATTCCCTTGACAGACATCAGATGCGGTCCGGCACAAAGATCCGTAAAGCCTTCTCCCTGACGATAAAAGGAAATCTCGGCATCCTCCGGAAGGTCTTCGATCAGCTCCACCTTGTATGGCTCTTCCCGATCCTTCATATATTGGATGGCCTCATCCCTTGGCATGGTAAAGCGCTCAAGCTTTTCACCTTTTTTTATGATTTTTTTCATTTCCTGTTCAATCTCATCCAAATCCTCACGGGAAAACGGTGCGCAATCGAAATCATAGTAGAAGCCCTGATCGATTGCCGGACCAATCGTAATCTTTGCCTCCGGATGCAGACGTTTGACAGCCTCCGCCATCACGTGGGATGCCGTGTGGCGAAGAACGCGCAGTCCCTCCTCATCCTTTGCCGTCAGAATGTTTAGTTCCGCATCCTTGCACAGCTCTGTCCTTAAATCCACTACTTCTCCATTGACCTCTCCGGCACAGGCTGCCCTGGCCAGTCCCTCACTGATGTCCGCCGCAATATCAATGACCCGCATCGGTGAACTATATTCCTTTTTGCTTCCATCTTTTAACGTAATAATCATGTCGTTTCATCCTTTCTTTTTTAATATAAAAAACGCCCCTTTCCAAATGACGCATGCTGCGTTCAATCTGGAAAGGGACGAATCTCTTCGTGGTTCCACCCTTTTTTATCCTGACAAGACGAATACAAAACGTACTTCATGAGCTTGCCAGAACCTCTTTGACGATAACGGTGTCTGCCGGATCCGATTAAGGATCACTCCGAGGTGGTCTTCGATTCCTTCCGAAATAAAACAGTCTCAGCGGATGTTCTGTTTCTCTCTGTAATTCGTCCCTGACATCTTTGATTTCAGCTGTCAGAAGAATCTACTCTCCTCATCATCATGTTTTCTTATGTTGTTTTCCTTAGGAACTGCGGTGAATTAACTCAGCCATTTCGCTTGTCTGTTTTTCTGCTGCAGTTCCTTATCTTCCGCAGCAACGTTTATATTTTTTCCCACTGCCACATGGACACGGATCGTTCCTTCCGATCTTTGCTCCTTTTACGACTGTCCCGGAGCTCTTCTGCTCTTTATAGAGCTCCTGACGACGCTCCGAGCTAAGGAGCTTGTCCCACTGTGGAAGATTGTACAGCCAATCTGCCTTAGCCGCTACCATATTTTTGTACAGAAGCTCTAAATCAAACCCCAGCTGTACCTGCGTATCCTCCTCCATCTCTTCGATCGGATTTGGTATTTTTAAGCTGTCATTGATTCCGTCTAAGAAGCCGACCATTGCCATGAGATTGATATTGAACCTCTCTGAGAGCTCCTTTACTGTACCGGACACGACTTCCTCCGGATTCTCCAAAAGGATCTGATAAACTCCCTTTTCTATATCAAAATAACGTTCCCAGAATTTATTTAACTCTACCGGGTCAGCTTTTGTGGAATACGCAACCTCTCTCCATTGATCTAATAACGCCATAATGCACCATCCTTCTTCTCTATGTTTTCATAACTTTTTCTATTCTACATCATTCTATTTAAAAATTCAATCTTTTTTTTCGAAGTTTTTCTTGAATATGCTTTGTGGGGGATTCAGAGGGAATTGTTACTACAGTATTCATTTTATGTACATAATTTGTTCAAATTCTTTTGATACTATAAATCAGGACAAGAAAGATTGTCGAATGATTTTCTTTCATACAATTCATTACTCTCTTTTCAGCAGGCGGGCGTTTGACCCGCCTGTTTTTTTGCTTCCCGATCCTTTCCCTCATCAATTCCATGATCCTTCACCACGGTTCACCGTCTTCTTCTGTGCGCATCACCTGTCACCTCTTAAATACAGCCATCCGCCTTCCCCGGCCTCATTGCAAAGCTTTACCCATGCCGCTCCATGCTTTTTAGGATATAATTTTTCCACTCTTAAGCTTTCCCCTTTGCGAACGGTATACTGATACGATGCCGTTCCCTGTGCCCGCTTTCGCAGTCTGAGCTTTTTTGTCGCTGTAAAGCGTTTCGTTCCATAATAAGAAATATCAAACATCTTTGCAGATGACAGCTTCATCTTATTCCACTTCTTTTTATATTGGAACCGCAATGTCATCTTGTAGTTCTTGAGCAGATCATTTTCTGCCAGTTCATATGGCGTAGCACAGACAATACTTAACCATCCCCTCCCATCTGTCCCGGCAGACAGGATGTTTTTCAACGTAAAATTCCGAATCTCACTGTCCTCTGTCAGGGATAAAAGCGAAGAAATCTTCTTGTTCTGATATTGCCACAAAGAAAACTCCTCGATCTGGTTCTTTTTTTTCTTTGCCTGGAAAATCAGTTCCCCAGAGGCATCATTATACCGATCCAGATTCACAAAATACCATGCACAGGATACATAAGAATCTGTTCGTTTTGTAGATTTCCATATGATTTTTCCATTAAGGCAAAACGCGACCTTTTTCCCTTCTTCTTTTGTATAGTAGAACGTCTCCATGCTTCCGTCCCCATCCAGGTCAAAGGTATAATATACCCCTGACTCTAATTTTTGGATTTTGTGGAACTCCTCCTCTGCCCTGATGTCTGTTGCCGGAACAACAAAAAAAGCCAGAAGAACAGCAAAAAGAAGCCCTGCTGCTAGTCCCATTCGTTTTTGTTTCATATTTGTCTCCTTTCTTTCACTAACGGTACAAACTGATGCGCACGGATTTTGTAAGGAAAACGTCGCTTTCAGCGACTAAAATCCGGCACGCCTCATGAACAAAACGGCAAGACATTTCGTTCATGAGTATAATACAGGGAAAATATGAATAATTTCTGAACAAACGTTTCTTTTTTTCCGCAAAATCAGCCAAAAAACGTCACCATCCACCATCCATAGGAATAGCTTGAACAGAGCCGGCGGTTCTTTTCCTGATCTGCCGGCTTTTTTATGGTATAAATCCTGTTTTCTTTTTTCATACTATTCTTCGTATGGCGTATTCACTGCGTCGTCAGATCAAAATCAATTTCATGGGAGGAATCACGATGTATCTTCACATTTGCTTTACCACCATCTGCTCCATTCTGTTTCTGTTTATTTTGACAAAGCTCATGGGCTGCCACCAAATGTCGGAAATGACGATGTTCGACTATATCAATGGAATAACCATCGGGTCTATTGCGGCTGAAATGGCCACTTCTCTCGAACAGGATATCCGAATTCCGCTCCTGGCTATGGGAATCTATGCCGCCGCCTCTCTCCTCTTTTCGTTTTTATCCCAAAAGTCCCTCCTTTTCCGTCGTATCCTCAACGGAACTTCCCTGATTCTCCTGTCAAAAGACAAAATCTATCGGGACAATCTGAAACAAGCCGGGATGGAGCTTTCGGAGTTTTTACTCCAATGCCGCAACAAAGGTTTTTTCGATCTTCGTCAGATAGATACTGCCATATTAGAGCCTAATGGAACCTTGAGCATCCTTCCTAAGACAGAGCATCGCCCTCTCACACCAGCAGATCTCTCCCTTACGCCTGTAAAGGATGAAATCTATGCGAACCTGATCATTGACGGAAAGCTGATGAAAGAAAACCTGCGGCATATAGGAAAAAACGAGACCTGGCTGAATGACCAGCTAAAAATCTATGGCATTTCAGACTGGAAGCAGGTTTTCCTTGCTGTCTGCAGCAAAACGGGAGATCTACAGCTTTATCCAAATCTTCCAGGAAAGAATAAAACAGATCTTTTGGATTGACTTTACCGGTATTCTCCCAAATAGAATAAGGCTATGGTTCCCGGTCCGGAATGGGCTCCAATCGTAGGCCCGACATAATTGATCAGAAAGCTCTCATAGCCAAAACGTTTTTGAATCAGCTCTTTTACCAAACAGGCATCTTCATAGGAATCTCCATGACTGATAAAAATGACATCATTTCGATCCCGGTAAGAACCGATCTGCTGTTCCATCGCATCGACCAGGCCATGCAGAGACTTTTTTCTCCCCCTGACCTTTCCTACCGGTACCAGATGTCCCTCATCATCTACATGGAGCAGCGGTTTGATGTTTGCCATCGTTCCCAAAATCGCTGTCGCGCGGGATACCCTTCCGCCACGGTAAAGATGGTTCAGATCCTCCACGGTAAAATTGTGGCAAATATGCAGGCGGTTCTGCTGAAGCCATTCCAGATTTTCCTTTAAGCTCATCCCCTGCTCCTGATTTTTCAATGCATAGTGGACACAGAGTCCCTCTCCCATCGAGGCGGACAAAGAGTCAATGACAAAGACTCTCTCCTCCTTTGCTTCCTCATTGATTTCCTGTGCTGCTGCCACTGCGCTCGCATAGCTGCCGCTCAATCCGGAGGAGAAGGCAATATGCAGGATTTTCATTCCTTCCTCTTGTGCCAGCATCTCTTCAAATCTTTCCTTTGCGGTTTCAGGATTGACCTGAGACGTCGTCGGCATCGAGCCATTTCTCATTTTTTTGTAGAACTCTGCATACGGCAGCTCATGCTCGCAGTCATAAGTAACGCCTTCCAGCATATAGCTGAGAGAAAGCATCCCCAATTTATGCTGTTTTACATAATCCTCCGGCAGATCTGCCATATTATCCGTTGAAATTCTATAAGTTTCCATTTGATTCTCTCCTTATCATAGTCATAGACCATCTTCTGTCCCCAACTGTTCGTCATCTCCACGACAAAGATCCCCTTCCTCAAAGACATCCTCCTGCTCCTGCTCCTGCTCCTTCCACTGCCCCTTTCTCCTGACCCGGAGTGCGTGGATCGAAGTCAGTTTTTCCGTCCTCATCCAGATCAAAGGCATAATATAAAAATACAGAGAAAATATGCATAATCTCTGAACAAACATTTCTTTTTTTCCGCAAAATCATCCAAAAAGCGTCACCATCCGCCATCCATGAAAACAGCCTGATCAGCATCACCTCATGCCCACAAGGGCGAACAGTTATGCTCATGAATGAGATGTCTTATCGTCTTATTCATGAGCTGCACCGGATCCCGCTGCTATCTATGGAAATTTATGCCGCTGTCTCTCTTTTTGTTTTTATCTAAAAAAACATCCTGATGAAAAAATTGCTAAAAACAGTATTAAATCTATATTTCTTCTTTCTTTTATATGGTTTATAATAAAAAAACATAAAGGAGGATTTCTATATGGAAAAAGCAACAAAACAAACTACTTTCACAGGACACCTTAAGGGACTGCCGTCGATCAAACAAACGGTTGCTATTTTAGTGTTGATCTCCATGATCGTCATTGCCATTGCAGGGGAAATTATTGCAATTACGATCTTTAAAGGAGATCAGGAAGAAACCATGCGGGAATGCATGACCGATGTATCCATGGCATATTCCTCATTACTGAACGCTTCGCCGGATACCGATCTCCAATCTGCTTTCTCCGGCATCAAAATCGCCGGAATTGATTCCAGTTATATTCTGATTACGGATATAGATGGAATTGTACTTTTCCACGGTAATGATTCCAGCCGGATCGGTAACACGACAAAGAGTACCGCTGTACAGGACATCACGGCACAGCTCCGGGCAGGAAAGACTGTTTCTCCGGGCTCTGCGACTTATTCCATTGATGGTTCTGCCAGATTTGCCGCATATAGTGTGACAAATGATAACCGTGTAGTCGCTGTCGTTATGGACAAACATGATGTGACCGCTGAAGTAATTAACAATTTCATAAAATATTCTTCTCTCATCTATGTCCTGGTTCTCCTGATCGTCGCTGTATGTGCTTATCTCCTCGTTGGCCGGATTGTACGTCCTGTGGTTATCATTAAGCATTTCATCGACCGGGTAACTAATTTCGATCTCCATTATAATGAACGCGGAGAGGCTGCTTCTGTAATGCTTCGCCGCGATGAATTCGGACAGATTGGCAGGGAAATCAAAACTATGATCGGAGCCCTGAAGAGTATTCTTTTGCGTCTTGACGATTCTTCCAAACTCCTTACTAATGAAGCTGAACGGCTTCATGATACTATGAAGCAGGTAACAACAGACTGTGAGGATAACTCTGCCACAAGTGAAGAACTGGCTGCCAGTATGCAGGAAACAACGGCTACGACAGAAACCATCACCAACAGTATTTCCAGCATTACAGAGAATGCACACTCTGTAAAAGAAAGTGCGGACGGTGGTATGAAGACTGCAATGGATATTCAAAAGAAAGCCCAGGCAACAGCAGATCAGGCAGAAGAATCCGGAAGAAAGACAAAGGAAATCTTTGAAAATGTCAGTGTCCGCTCCGCCAAAGCCATTGAAGAGTCCAAGGCTGTTTCCAAAATCAATGAACTTACCGAGGTCATCAATTCCATATCCAGCCAGACAAATCTGTTAGCCCTGAATGCGTCGATTGAAGCTGCCCGTGCGGGAGAAGCATGAAAAGGCTTTGCCGTTGTCGCTGATGCCATTGGAGGACTTGCAAATGAGACCAGCGAAACAGTCGGATCCATTTCTACAATCGTAAACGAAGTAAATATTGCCGTTAATAATATGGCGGAGTGTCTGACCGAAATGATGGATTTGATAGAGAATACCGTATCTGCTGATTATGATGCCTTTATCGGCGTTTCGAATCATTACCGGGATGATGCAAAATATTTTGAAAACGAAATGAGCGACATCACACAATCTGTCAACAGTTTAAGCGAATCTCTGGATTCCATCAAGTATTCTATTGAAGGTATTAATATTACGATCAACGAAGCCGCCATCGGTGTCACTGATACTGCAACAAAGACAAATGACGTAGTGCAGCTGACCGGGCAGGCAACTGAAATTGCTGATGATTCCAAATCTTTGGCAAGAGATCTCAAGGAAATTGTACAGGAATTTAGTTTCGGCGAATAGAATCATTACTTTTTTCACAGAAACAGACGTATCTCTTTTTGGAGTACGTGTTACTATTCACAGCTCCGCTGTTCATAGCAACAAAATGCGCTTGAAAATACCTTGCGGGATAGTGGCTGTGAATAGTAACGAGTACGTCTGTTTCTGCATAATATTCTCTTTACATCT
>CADBUD010000045.1 GCA_902797785.1 uncultured Lachnospiraceae bacterium | reverse complement strand
TCACGCCTGATGAAGGAAGCCAAGCTCACCGTAATAGCCAGGCTCAAAACGAACTCAAAGCAGTATTACGAGTATGACGGAAAAATGATCAACGTCAAGGCTCTGTATATCATGAGCAAAAAACGCCGTGGCAAAGCCGCATGGAAACTCAGCGTCAATGTGAACCTTCTCGTCAAGGAGAAAAACAAGATCATCGAACGGATACCCGTCAAACTGGTCTATCTCCCGAATCGTGCCAACAAGAAGGAGTGGATCTGCCTCTTGAGCACAGATGCCGGGATGGATGAGAACGAGATCATCCGTCAATACGGAAAGCGCTGGAACATCGAATGTATGTTCAAATGTTGCAAGCAATATCTTCATTTTGGAAAAGATTTTCAGGCACCCTCTTTTGAGGCGCAGAATGCCCAAATCGCCATAGCTTTCACAAGGTATATGATGATTGCCATAGAACAACGGGAATCTGAGGATTACCGTTCATGCGGCGAGCTTTTCATGCTGTTCTATCAGGAATTGCAGGATATCACATTCATCCAATCCCTTGCTTTGATTGTCGCACTTTTTAAGGAGGGGATAATGAAGCTGCTTGGCGCAACGGAAGAACAGGTACAGTCAGTGGTGGATTATGCCATTTCGGCTCTGCCAGGATATTTACAACGGTCGTTAGCTTCTGCCAATGACATGGCACAGCCAGCATAACTATTTTTGGAGTTAAAAGTCACACAAAATAAGGATTTACTGCAATTTGGGGTATGGGAAGTATGAGTCATTACTATTCACGGGTTACTATTCACAGCAGGAAAATTTGATAAATAAAACAGCTTCTTGTCGGAAGCTCATCTTTGTGATATGATAAAAGAAAATCGAACGGAAAGGAGAAGGCATGAATTCAAAACAAACGGATCTGATCGACCGCTATATCTACCTGATCAACGTAATCCTGCTGATCACGCATATTTTTCTTTTACTGACGTTTTATTATTTTCATGTGACGATCCTGTTTCGTTACAATATTTTTAGTGTCCTTTTTTATCTCTGTTGTTTTTTGATCCTGCGGCTTAAGGGGAAAAAGCTCTTTTTATGTCTTGCCTATATTGAGATTTTTCTTCATATGCTGCTTGCGACTACCTTGATTGGCATGAATTCCGGATTTCAGATTTATCTTTTTGTTTTAATCGCGATTTCTTTTTACATTGATTATCTGGATTTCAAGGACAGCAATCATCCGCAAAGAAGGATGGCTCTCATTAATCTTTTCCTGATTCCGGCATTTTTAGTCGGTGAACTCCTTTATTTCCAGGACAAGAAACCCTCCTATCCCATGACCGGTGCTGATACCATAATGATCCTGTCCAACGTCAATCTTCTGCTGGTATTTTTTGCTTTGTTCTTTTTCCTGTTCAACTACAGTGAAAAAGTCATGCAGTCTGAGATTCTCTTAAAGAAAGAGGCACAAAGAGACTATCTGACCGGCATGTATAACCGTTTATATATGATGCCCAAGATTGAACACCTGAATCTAAAAAAACATAGGTACTGGATTGCCATCCTGGATATTGACAATTTTAAGCTGATCAATGACAAATATGGTCATGACTGCGGAGACTATGTCCTAAAAAATATTGCCGCTATGATCCGCTCCCACATAGCAAGCTATGATGCCTGCCGCTGGGGCGGAGAAGAGTTTCTTTTATTAGGAAAGCTTCCCGAGGCGGGAAACGGACAGGTGGGACTGCTAGAGGAGCTCCGCCGCGAAATCAAGAACAAAGAATTTACCTATGATAACCAAAAGATCCGTGTGACCGCGACCATTGGCACAGCCGTATATGAAGAATCCATGTCCAAAAATGACTGGATCCGCGCCGCCGATGATTTTCTGTATCAGGGAAAACAAAACGGAAAGAACCGCGTAATCTCACAGGGCTTTACTAAGAACGAATAAAACAGCCAGTCCTTTCGTTCACGAGGCTAAAGTAACCGTCCAGAAAACCGTAAGGCCGGTTACAAAGGAAAGAATTTTCAGAGGAGAAAAACTATGTACCGAATTATTTCAAAACTACTTGTCTATGGAGATCTGCCTTCAGATTCTATTTTGATGAAGCTTGGCGATATCTATAAAAACTTCGAATCCAAAGAGGAATCCAAGGATCGTCTGATCACGGAGATCTATAAACAGATCAAACGTCTTTTGGTATTATCGACGGACTATGGATTCGACAAAAATCTCTGGCATAATTATCTGACCTTTCTTCTGATCACAGAGGAAAATCCGTTCAGTATCACCTGCGAAAAGGCCGGTGCCAGAGAAGGAAGCATCAACGAGTTTGCCAAAAATGATTTTCAAGCCTTTATGGAGCTCTTTCATTTCGACTTTTCCCCTTTAGAAACAGAGCTTGGCATTAACTGCTTTTCCCGTATCGAGCAGTATCAGGCAATCGAAAAATCCGAGCTGCTCTACCATAAAAATGTCAGTGAAAAGGTTCGCCGGCTCAGTGAAAAGCTTGAGCTTGCGCAGAATACGGACGATTTTTTTAAGCTTGTGACTCAATTTTACCATGACTTCGGCGTCGGAATGTTCGGTCTTAATAAGGCGTTCCGCATTGGCCACAACAGCCGTGGAAAGCTAATCTTCCATCCGATCAGCCATATGGACCCGGTCGTCCTCGACGATCTGATCGGATATGACCTCCAAAAAAAGAAGCTGATCGACAATACGACAGCCTTTTTGTCCGGAAAAAAAGCAAACAATGTTCTTCTGTTCGGGGACAGCGGCACCGGGAAATCAACCAGCATCAAAGCCATTGTCAATCAATATTATGACCAGGGCCTGCGCATGATTGAGATTAACAAGCACCAGTTCCAGGATCTCCCTGCCATCATCTCAAAAATCAAAAACCGTAATTATAAATTCATTATTTATATGGACGATCTGTCCTTTGAGGAATCTGAGATTGAATATAAGTTCTTAAAAGCAGTGATTGAAGGCGGTGTTGAAACAAAGACAGACAATATTTTGATCTATGCCACCTCCAACCGGCGCCACCTGATCAAAGAGACCTGGAATGACCGGAATGATATGGAATATTCCAACGGCATGCACCGTTCGGATACGATTGAAGAAAAAATGTCCCTTGTGAACCGCTTCGGCGTTACGATCTATTATGCCAAACCGACGCAGAAGGAATATTTTCATATTGCTGCCGAACTGGCAAAACGCAGCCACATTCCGATGTCAGAGGAAGAAATCTGCAAAGAAGCGAACAAATGGGAATTGAGCCATGGAGGAATCTCCGGAAGAACAGCGCAGCAGTTCATCAATTATCTTTCCGGACTCACATATGATATATAGGAAACGGATCAATTTGTCTCCTATATTTACAGACTATATAAAAAAACAGGGAGGAATATTATGCCTGAAAAAATAGAGGAAGCCTTAAAAACATTGCATCTTTTTTTGAATGCTTGTGATAAATACGGAACGACAGATCAGCTGATCGTGGAGAAAAAAGAGATTTTCCAACTTTTGGAAAAGCTTAACCTTGCCATCTATGATTCGATGGACGATATGAAAATGACACAGCATCAGCAGGAAGAAGGAGAAAAAGCTGCCCAAAGACAGGCGGATGAGCTGATTGAACACGCCGCCTATAATGCCGAGGAGGTCTATGCCGCCTCCTTGATCTATACCGATGACGCATTAGATAAATTAAAAGAAATCATTGAAAAAAATAACGAAATCATACAGGAAGAATATCAGAGTATGGTAAAACAGATGGAAGAACGCATGAGCGCAATCGACTACAATCAGTCTGAACTCCGCAAACAGCTGATGGATATGTATCAGAATGATTTTTATATCAAGCTGCTCAATTCTGAAAAAGAAAAGTATTATGCCAGACGTGCTGCCCGTATGAATTCCGTCATGCCGCCGGAAGAAATGCCTGTGGACACCTTTTATCGGGATGAGCTGTATCCGGGTGTGGAAGGAGGATCTTCTCCCCATGTGCTTCCTCAAAGGGAAGTCCCTGAAATCCGAGTCAATGAAGAGCATATCAAGGTCATTCAAAAAGAACGCGGCGTAAACTTTTTTCGGGAAGAAACCGAAAAGATCCGTGTGGAGGAACAAGCCCGCAAGATGGCAAAGGAAAAAGCCCGCCTTGGCAATACCAATCCCTTCCTCAAAAAGATCCGTGAGGAAGCAAGACGAGATAACCCTCAGGAAAAGGGTCCTTCCATCATGGTAAATCAAAAACATTTACAGCAGGTCATCCGGGAACGGGAAGCCTATGAACGGAAGCATTCAACTGTGCCGCCGCAGTCAGACGCACCGATTCTGACTCCGCAGACAGCAGATCAGCTCGACCTTCCCCTGCGGGAAGCCACCAAGACACAGCCACAAAAGGAAACCGTCACTGAACATCCTGCTCCGTCCGATTCCGGCAAATCCACCTATCAGGAAATGGAGATGGAGGACATTCAGGAGGGCTTAAAGGAGACCATCCAAAGTCTGGCAAATATGGATTTTAATTTTGATCTTTCCCGGAAAATCGAACACGAGACAGAGGCTGCCATTACCAAAACCTATGAGCCCACCTCACCTCCTTCAAAGGAATCCCAGGATGCCCGGTGGACCGGATACGGAAAGGCCTCTGCCTTTTCCAATGAGGCTTTAGATGCCGAATATGAAAAATGGAAGGCAGAGCATGTGCTTTCTGAACATAACGGAAACTAATGCAAAAGGAGGAATTTTCCTATGATCATCAGTGATAAAATCAAGATTGGAAACCGAATCTCCATGGAATCGGTCAAAGCCTCAAAATCCCAGGAAAAACGAATCTACCAAAGCCGCGTTCTGGATGTTCTGGATGATTATACCTATGATATCGCAATTCCCATGGAGCATGGTCATATCGTGCCCTTAGAAAAAGGCCGGCGGTTCGAGGTCATCTACTATACGGATACCGGATTGTTCCAAAATGAATGTTCCATCAAGGACCGATACCAGAAGAATCAAATCTACATGCTCTGTATGGATTCGATGACCCGGTTAGTCAAGATCCAGCGCCGGGAATATTTCCGTCTTCCCTGTGACATCGTCATGAAATACCATAATCTGGATGTGAAGGAAAAATTTTTACTGGATCGTTTACATTCCGCGGAATCGCTCAACTCTCTTGAAGAAGGAATGATCAAAAAGGAGCTTATGATCATCCGTAGAGAAAACCCGTGGAAGGAAGGACAGGTCGCGGATATCAGCGGCGGCGGCGTCCGTTTCAAAAACAACGAGCTTCTGGAGAAAGGTCAAGCGATTCGAATGCAGCTCAATATGCAGCTTCCGGGAACCAAAGGAATCGTTGAATTAAATGGCATCGTCGTCGAATCGAACCACCAGCTCGACAATGTGTATGAGCAGAGGGTCAAATTCGATGATATTGAAGACAATATGCGCGAAGCGATCATCAAATTTATTTTTGATGAACAGCTGCGTCTTCGAAATCAATAGGAGGGAAAAAATGAAGTCAAATATATATGTGTTCCTTCTCTGCGCTCTGCTGGCCACGGGCTGCAGCAGTCAGCCTGCACAGAAGGACACATCAAAGACACCGGCTGTATCCACAAACGATTCTTCTAATTCCTCTTCCTCTCCCGGCTCTCTTGACCCATCCGAGTCCGGTGCAAAAGATCCTGCTGCTTCTTTGGAGCCTGTTTCCAGAGAAATCTTTGCCATGGATACCTACATGACGCTGACGGCTTATGGCACAATGGCAGAAGAAGCTCTGGATGCTGCCGTGTCAGAAATCGAACGGCTGGATGCCCTGCTCAGTGTCGGAAACAGTGAAGGTGAGATCTTTTTGCTCAATCAGAACAAGACGGCTGTTTTATCCGAGGATTCCAAGGCTCTTCTCTTAGAATCCCTTGCTCTGTACGACAGCACCGACGGAGCGTTCGATATCACAATCTATCCTCTGATGGAGAAATGGGGCTTTACGACAGGAAACTACCATGTTCCGGAATCCGATGTAATCTCTTCGCTCTTAAAACGTGTGGATGCTTCCCAGATCACATTCGATTCCTCATCCAATACGATTCAGCTTCCGGACGGCGTAAAGCTGGATTTTGGCGGTATCGCGAAAGGCTATACCTCCCAACGGGTCATGGAGATATTTCAATCCTATGATCTGACTGGCGGCATCGTTTCTCTGGGAGGAAATGTAGAAGCCTGCGGCGTAAAGCCCTCCGCCTCTTCTGACCAGGGCTCTCTTTGGCATATTGCGGTTGAAGATCCGCAGAACCCGTCAGAATATCTTGGTATTTTGGAGCTGACAGATCAGGCAGTCATTACCTCCGGCGGCTACGAACGCTACTTTGAAGAAGACGGAACTACCTATCATCATATTCTGGATCCAAAGACCGGATATCCTGCCAATGCCGGCCTGACCAGTGTCAGTATCATCAGCAGCGACGGCATGCTGGCAGACGGACTTTCTACCTCCCTATTTATCATGGGAAAGGAAAAAGCCATTCAATACTGGCGGGAGCATTCCGACGAATTTGAAATGATCCTGGTCGAGGAGGATGGAACCATTTCCATTTCCTCCGGACTGGAGAAGCAATTTGACAGCGAACGGTCTTATGAAATCATCTCATAATCGTATGCATCCGCACGCATCATTTCATACCGTCAGCAAAAAATGGCAGCGCTTTTTGTTAACGAGCAGATACGAACCATCAACAGGAGGATATCATGTCAGAACAATTTTCAAGATCTGAATTACTCTGGGGACAGACCGGCCAGGAGCTCCTATGGCATTCCCATGTGGCTGTTTTTGGTATCGGCGGCGTCGGCGGCCATGCGGTGGAGGCTCTGGTCCGCAGTGGAATCGGTACCATCG
This sequence comes from uncultured Lachnospiraceae bacterium, assembly GCA_902797785.1. Classification (GTDB taxonomy): domain Bacteria; phylum Bacillota; class Clostridia; order Lachnospirales; family Lachnospiraceae; genus RUG14305. The sequence continues at coordinate 3,759 of CADBUD010000045.1, read as the reverse complement.
ACCTCATCGATCACGATACCGTCTGCCTCTCGAATTTGAACCGGCAGATCATTGCCACCCACGACACGATCGGCCGATACAAGACGGAGGCCATGAAGGAGCGCATCGCCTCCATTTCCCCGGAATGCACCGTCCACATTCATAACTGCTTTTATCTTCCGGAGACGAAGGATCAGTTCGATTTTTCCAAATATGACTATGTCATCGACGCCATGGACACCGTGACCGGAAAAATCCAGCTCATCCTGCAGGCACAGGAAGCCGATACGCCCATCATCAGCAGTATGGGAGCCGGAAACAAGATGAATCCTGCCGGATTTGAGGTAGCTGATATCTATCAGACCTCCGTCTGCCCACTTGCCAAGGTGATGCGGCGGGAGCTGAAAAAACGAGGAGTCTCCCGGCTGAAGGTCGTTTATTCCAAAGAAATGCCCCAAAAAACGCAGAGCCGCACCCCTGGCTCCAACGCCTTCGTGCCTTCTGTCGCCGGGCTGATCTTGGCCTCTGAAGTCGTCAAGGACCTTTTGAAAGCCAAACAAAAATCTTGAAGAATCCACAAGCTTATAGTATAATAAGAAAAAATAACCGCAACAAAAAATGCTTATATTTTCAGGAGGATTTATTTATCATGAATCAGGAAAAAAACCTGCGTCTATCCGGAGTTCTCGTTCACCCTACCTCGTTTCCGAGCCGTTTCGGCATCGGAGATTTGGGCAGTGGCGCAAGAGAATTCCTTGATTTTCTAAATCAGTCAAATCAGAACTTATGGCAGCTCCTTCCCATCGGACCGACCGGCTTTGGTGATTCCCCATATCAATGCGTTTCTGCTTTTGCAGGACAGCCGCTTCTTATCTCCCCCGATGAATTAGTAAAAGAAGGACTGCTTTCCGAGAGCGATCTTTATGACATCCCATATTCCGATCCTTGGAGGGTCAATTACGGAGAAGTCATCCCGTTCAAAAAACGGATTCTTAGAAAGACATGGGAAAATTTTCAGTCCAGGGGCAAAGGGCTTTTCTTCGACTCTTTCCAGAAATTCTGCGAAGACGAACGTTACTGGCTCTTAGACTATGCCTTATTTATGTCGATCAAAGAATCCCAGGAGGGACGTTCCTGGACAGATTGGCCAAGAGAGCTTCAAAATCCGGGTCCTGTCAGAAAGCAGGCGCTCCGGGCAAAATTCAGCGATGAAATCAAGTATTATTCCTTTGTCCAGTTCTTATTCTATCATCAGTGGGATGCTCTGCGAAACTATGCCAAGGAGCGGGATATTACGATCATCGGCGATCTTCCACTCTTTCTTTCCCACGACAGCGCGGACGTCTGGGCGCATAAAGAGCTTTTCGAGCTTGACAGTAAGGGATTTCCGATCGAGATTTCCGGCGTCCCGCCAGATCTGTTCAGTCAGACCGGCCAGCTTTGGGGAAATCCTCTCTATCATTGGGAGAACCACAAAAAGGATCATTACGCCTGGTGGACGGCCCGCATTAAAAAGCAGCTCGAGCTGGCAGATTACATCCGCATCGATCATTTCCAGGGCTTTGAGCTTTATTGGGGAACAAAATATGGCTCAGAAAACGCCATCAACGGTCATTGGAGAAAAGGTCCGGGCAAAGAGTTCTTTGAAACCGTGGAAAAAAATCTGGGGCAGCATCTTCCTATCATTGCAGAGGATCTGGGCATCCTGACCGATGAGGTCGTTGATATGCGGGACAGCTTTAACTACCCGGGCATGAAGATTTTGCAGTATGCGTTCAACAACCCATACGACAACGACCTTCTCCCACATCATTTTATTGAAAATTCCGTATGCTATACAGCGACCGTAGATACCGATACCACGATTGGATGGTATCAAAGTGCCTATGAACCATCAAAGGATAAGGCGCGTCGCTATATGAATACGGACGGAAGCGCGATCAACTGGGATTTCATCCGTACCGCTATGGGCAGCATCGCCCGCTTTGCTATTTTCCCGATCCAGGATGTTCTTTCTCTCGGCAGTGACGCCCGTATGAATATTCCGGGAAAAATCGATGGGAACTGGGGCTTCCGTTACCCTGGCGACCTGCTTCATAAGAATCTGGTAGGCTATCTGAAGCAAATTACTGAGTGCTATGGAAGGGGTATCTGTATCTAATGATTCGTTTTATTTTAATTATGGCCTTTGTCGTTTTATATTTGATCCTGTTCCTACCGGTCTTGATCTTTGAGTGGGTGCTGCAGCACTTCAATCGTCGGGCCGCAGATATCAGCTCTCTTCGGATGGTGCAATGGGCCTTTAAGGTCATCTTAAAAATGACCGGCTCCAAGATTACCTACCTCGGAGAAGAAAAAGTTCCGACCGATCAGGCCGTTCTGTTTGTTGCAGATCATCACAGTTATTTTGATATTCTGGTGACCTATACACGCTGCCGGGATCTGACCGGATATATTTCCAAGGATTCCATGGGAAAGATTCCTTTGTTCTCCACCTGGATGAAACGTTTGTATTGCCTATTTCTCAACCGGGAGGATCCAAAGGAAGCGCTTCGCATGATTTCTACGGCGACAGACTATATCAAAAAAGGAATTTCCATCTGCATCTTTCCGGAAGGTACAAGGAACAAAACGGAGGATCCTCTCCTTCCCTTTAAAGAAGGAAGTATGCGTATGGCAATAAAATCCGGCTGTCCGATCGTCCCAATCGCGATTTCCAATACAGCGCAGATCTGGGAGGCGCACTTTCCAAAAATCCGGCCAGCCCAAGTCATTGTAGAATATTGCGATCCGATCTACCCAAAAAACTACTCCCGTGCCGAACAAAAAACGCTTGGGAAGATTTCTCATGATATCATTGAACAAAAATTAATGGAGCATCAAAATTTATTACAAAAATAAAAAACACAAGTTACCATGAAAGGAGACTATTACTATGAAAAATGCAATTGGAAGCAGAGAAAATGTCCGTGTCATCGAGGAATATCAAAGTGGCGGACTACGCGTCGAGGTATTGGAATATGAAAAGCTGCTGGGACTTTCTGATATGTCAATGGCACAATCCATTTACTTCATGGAAAAACAGAACATTCATGCCCGTCAGATCGCGCTCTATTTGAACAACGACAAGGTAACCATCGAAAAGGGCGCCATGAGCTATTTCACAGGAAATATCGAAATGGTCAGCGGCGTTACCGCCGGTAATTTCCTGGGTCGTGCCATCCGTGGCGCAGTTACCGGAGAAAAAATGGCCCAGCCGGAATATACCGGAACCGGTCTTTTGGTCTTAGAGCCATCTTTCCGCCATTTTCTAGTCATGGAGCTTGGTGACGGAGAATCAGTTATCATCGATGATGGAATGTTCTATTGTGCCCAGGGAGGGGTCAAGGTTCATGCTGTCTCCCAGAAAAGCATTTCCTCTGCTGCCCTTGGAGGAGAAAGCCTGTTCCAGACGGAGCTGATCGGACCTGGTATTGTGATCTTAGAATCTCCTGTCCCAATGTCAGAAATTGATACGATTCACCTGGATAACGACGTTTTAAAGGTAGACGGAAATTTTGCTATTCTTCGCTCCAGCACTCTTCAGTTCACCGTAGAACGAAGTGCAAAAACACTGGTCGGCTCTGCCGTCAGTGGGGAAGGTCTGGTAAATGTCTATCGTGGAACCGGAGATGTCTGGCTCGCACCTACGATAAAGGTCTACAAGACGTTAGCCGCAGCAAGGGCTTTGGGCGTTACCAGTACTGCCGGTATGGATATGAACAGCAGTAAATCCTGATT
>CADBUD010000044.1 GCA_902797785.1 uncultured Lachnospiraceae bacterium | reverse complement strand
GAAAATTTTTCTATATACTATCCTAAGAAACTGTCAAATCAAACGTTACTGTGAACCATAACAACGATCAGTTACGATTCACAGCCGATCAAATCCAACCACAAAGGAGCTTTTATGAACCTGATCAACTTATCCGAAGAAATCATCCATGGTCGAAGGCTGACCCGAAAGGAGGATCTTTCCTTTTTCATCACCTGCGATCTGGAGGAGTTAAAAAAAGGAGCCGATCGCATCCGTGCGCATTTTATGGGCGACAAGGTGGATCTTTGCTCTATTATCAATGGAAGAAGCGGCAAATGTCCGGAGGACTGTAAGTACTGTGCCCAGTCGATCCACCACCATACAGATTGTGAAATCTATGATTTCCTTTCTGAAGAACAAATCTTAGAGGCGTGCCGGCTCAATGAAGCAGAGGGCGTTGACCGCTTTTCTATCGTAACTGCCGGTCGGGCTCTTACCGGCGAAGAATTTGAAAAGGCCATTCATGCCTATGAAACCATGCACCGGGAATGTCACATTGACCTCTGTGCCTCCATGGGCTTTCTCACCGAAGAACAGCTTCACCGTCTCCATGAAGCAGGCGTTTCGAGTTATCACCATAATATCGAGACCTCCCGCAGAAATTTTCCTAATATCTGCACCACTCACACCTATGACCAAAAAATCGAAACATTAAAAAAGGTAAAAGCCGAAGGTATGTGGGTCTGTTCCGGCGGTATCATTGGCATGGGCGAGACCTGGGAAGACCGCCTGGATATGGCTGTCAGCCTCGCCGAAGTGGAAGCGGATTCGATTCCGATCAATGCCCTTATGCCGATCAAGGGAACGCCTTTAGAAAATTTGGAGCCATTAAAAGAAGAGGATATCCTTCGCACGATTGCTTTCTTCCGCTATCTCAATCCGACTGCCGACATCCGGCTCGCCGCCGGACGGGCTCTGATCACCAATGACGGAGAAGCTGCCTTTACCTCCGGCGCCTCTGCCACAATTACCGGAAATATGCTGACTACGGCAGCCTGTGCGACCATACGGAGCGATAAAGAAATGCTGGCAAAATTGGGCCGGCATTATACTCGTTAACGGTATAAAAGTCCGGCTCGACTCATGAACAAAACGGCAAGCCATTTCGTTCATGAGTATAAAATTCGCAGAAATGAAAAAACATCCCCTCTGTCAGGCAATCCTGACAAAAGGGATGTTTGCTACGGATAGAAAGGGCGCGTCTGGCGCAATAGGAAACGAATAAAGTTGTTTCCTATATTTTACTCTATTGGAGCATCTTTCTCCACTATTTCTGAAATCACTACCGTATTATCCTCTACACTATTCCCACATGGACCGCTGCAGGAATTGCAGCCATTTTTCTGACAGCATTCCTTTTTGAACCTCTCCTCACAAAACGGTTCTCCCAGATCCAATGGTTTAATGGAAAGATTTAAAAGTTCTCCTGCCACAAAACGCATACAATCAGAATTATCCGGTGAAATAATACTTCCTTTTGGAATCTCGATCTTGCCTGCACTGCGTACTTTGTAACCGGTATAATAAAGGCTCTGCAGTACCAAAGTCAGACCGATCGTTACGGTACTGTCATCTGAGCTGAATCCCAAAAGCTTCGCCATTCCAAACAGATTGATTCCCTGCGTGATCCATGGATTTGCTGCCGTAAAGCCAATGACATTGATGATTGGAGACGGAGCGGCTCCCACTGTATCATAGCTCAAACCATATGGCGCAAAAATTTCAAGCTCTACCGAGGATGGGTTGGTATCTGCATCATACGTTTCTGCGGTAACATCCGATGGAAGATATACCGCTGTCGGATAAATCGTATCTAAGAGCCGGCAGCCGGCATCATAAAGATTCACCGCAAATTGTACGGTAAGATTAGATAAGGTCACGGCATAGCAGTTCGGCCTTCCTGTGATCGCCTCAATCTGTACTCCGTCTGCCCCATAATCAAAGGTAAAGTCCAGTACCTTGACCGTAGCGTTCGTTGCTGTCGGATAAGTTCCCGGAACATCCACCCCTAGATCCACTGTAGTACAAAGATTGATCCCGATTTCATCATAGATTACCGGTGCAAAAATCCCCAGCATATTCGGCTCGCCGCAGATCGGATTGACGCAGACATCCATGCAATTTCCTGAATTCTTACAATTTGGGCATCCAAATCCTGCTCCTGTGGGCAGATTTCCGGAAGGATTTCCGCAACCGGAAGAATTGTTTCCGGAGGAATTTTGGCAGCCACAATGATTTCCGAAGGCAAAATCATTTCCAAAGCCCGGATTCATGGATTGAACTACATTGCTGACAATTCTATTTTTAGAACCACATTTACATTTCGCCATAATCAGTTCTTCCTTTTCTCTTTTAGTATAAGATATGTTCTAAGTTTCATTTTGTGCGCATAGACATATAAAAAAAGAAATCGGAGTTTCCCTATGGCAAGTATTTACGAAACAGATCACGGACGGCTGCTCCTTCTGTATCCCCGCGGACATCAGATTTTATTCCAAAACATGGGAAATGAGCCCTTTCGGCATTCCACCGTTCTCTCATCAGACTATTTCCGCGATTTTGACAGCATCCTATATAAAGAAACCATTCATTATATTTATCAGAACACAAAGCATCAGCTGATGGTCAATATCCTTTCTACGGAGCAAAGAACACTATACCAGACAGAGCCTTCCGGTGAACCTGTGATTTCTTCTCCGCAGCTGATTCTTTTCCAGCAAAATCTGCTGCTGTTTTATTTCTTATATCATCCCATGGAACAGCAGTTTACAGCACATGCTGTTTTTCCGTATCACCCGGAGCGCAGCCTGATCCTATCCGATGCTTTTACCGAGTGCCCCTCTCTGCTTTTCTTTGAGAAAAAGAAACACCTTCATATTGAACTGTCTGTTTCTGATCGTGAAGAGGTT
>CADBUD010000043.1 GCA_902797785.1 uncultured Lachnospiraceae bacterium | reverse complement strand
GCAAAGCCGCATATTTCCTATGCGAATCCGTGTGCATCCTTGCGGAGCATTTATAGTAAGTGCATTTTTTAAATGCGCTTACTATAAACGCAATAAGAAGGCGCTTTTGACGCCTGGCGTTTAGCATAATAAGAAAGAAAAAAGGAGAAAGAACATGGCAAAAGTAGGAATTGTAATGGGCAGCGACTCTGATCTGCCGATCATGAGCAAGGCTGCGGATATGCTGGAAAAATTTGGAATTGACTACGAAATGAAGATTATTTCAGCGCACCGGGAGCCGGAGGTATTTTTTGAATATGCAAGAACCGCAGAGGAAAAAGGATTTCAGGTCATCATTGCGGGAGCCGGAATGGCAGCGCATCTTCCGGGAATGTGTGCAGCAATTTTCCCGATGCCGGTCATTGGAATCCCGATGCACACGACCTCTCTTGGGGGAAGAGATTCCCTGTATTCGATCGTACAGATGCCGTCCGGGATTCCGGTCGCTACCGTAGCGATCAATGGAGGAGCGAATGCCGGGATTCTGGCAGCAAAGATTCTGGCAGTTTCAGATCAGGAGCTGCTCGCAAAACTAAAGGCATATCAGGCAGAGCTAAAGGAGCAGGTCGAAGCAAAGGATGCAAAGCTTCAGGAAACAGGATACAAGAATTATACTCGATAACGAAAACCGTTGCCGGTTTTCGCTAACGGTATAAAAATGATGCGCACGGATCTTGTAAGGAAAATGTCGCTTTCGGCGACCAAAATCCGGCGCGGCTCATGAATAAAATGGCAAGTCATTTCGTTCATGAGTATATAGCAAATAAGAAATATTTGTGTGCATTTTGCTGCTATGAACAGCGGAGCTGTGAATCGTACACAAGTTCAAAAAAATGGAGGAAGAAATCATGGATTACAAAAACGCCGGAGTAGATATTGAAGCAGGATATCGTTCTGTGGAATTGATGAAAAAGCATGTGAAGGAAACGATGAGAAAGGAAGTCCTGACCCATCTGGGAGGATTTTCAGGAGCTTTTTCCATGGAACGCTTTAAAGAAATGGAAAAACCGACCCTGGTCTCCGGGACGGATGGAGTCGGGACGAAGCTGAAGCTGGCATTTCTTATGGACCGTCATGATACCGTAGGAATCGATTGTGTTGCCATGTGTGTCAATGACATCGCCTGTGCAGGCGGGGAACCATTGTTTTTTCTGGATTATATTGCCTGTGGGAAAAACTATCCGGAAAAGATCGCTTCCATTGTCAGTGGGGTGGCAGAAGGATGCAAACAGTCTCATGCAGCACTGATTGGAGGAGAGACAGCTGAGATGCCGGGCTTTTATCCGGAGGATGAATACGATCTGGCCGGTTTTGCCGTAGGAATCGTAGATGAAAAGGATCTGATCACAGGACAGTCGATCAAGGCAGGGGATGTGCTAGTCGGTATCGAATCTTCTGGAGTACATAGTAATGGATTTTCCCTGGTACGCAAGGTGTTCGACATGACGAAGGAATCTCTTGAGACGTATTATGAGGAATTGGGAACAACATTGGGAGAAGCTCTTTTGGCTCCGACGAAGATCTACGTAAAAGCACTTCGGGAGATCAAGGAGCAGGGCGCAGTGATCAAAGGCTGCAGCCATATTACCGGGGGCGGATTTTATGAGAATATTCCAAGGATGCTTCCGGAGGGAATCAAGGCTGTGGTAAAGAAGGATTCCTATGAGGTGCCACCAATTTTCCGTTTACTGGAAAAGACAGGTCAAATTGAGAAAAAAATGATGTACAACACCTACAATATGGGAATCGGCATGGTATTAGCTGTTGATCCGGCAGATGTGGACGTCGTATTGGGCGCATTGGAAAAGGCAGGAGAAAAAGCACATATCATTGGAGAGACCGCAGCAGGAGAAAAAGGAGTCGAGTTATGTTAAAGGTTGTTGTTTTGGTATCCGGCGGCGGAACGAACCTGCAGGCGCTGATCGATGCAGAAGAGGCAGGAAAGCTTTCTGGCGCGAAAATTGTTGGTGTGATCAGCAATAACGAAGGGGTCTATGCCTTGGAACGGGCGCAAAAGCATGAGATTCCGAACCGCTGCATTTCCCCGGGAATGTTTTCGTCCAGGGAAGAGTTTAATGAGGCGCTGCTGTTGGCCGTGGAGGAGTATGGCGCAGATCTAATAGTTCTGGCAGGCTTTCTGGTCGTGATTCCTAAAAAAATGATTCAGAAATACGAAAACCGGATCATCAATATTCATCCATCCCTGATTCCGGCGTTCTGCGGAACAGGTTATTATGGACTGAAGGTACATGAGGGAGCTCTGGCACGCGGCGTAAAATATACCGGAGCGACAGTGCATTTTGTGGACGAAGGAACAGATACCGGGCCGATCATTTTGCAAAAGCCGGTCGCGGTAGAAGAAGGAGATACGCCAAAGAGCCTGCAGCAGCGGGTGATGGAACAGGCAGAATGGATACTTCTTCCGGAGGCAGTCCGACTGATTGCAGAGGGAAGGATTCAGGTAGAGAACAAAAAAGTAAGGATTTTGTCAGAGAAGAAATAGTGTATAAAGAGGAGGAAAATGATGAAAGTACTGATCGTAGGAAGCGGTGGGAGAGAGCATGCGATTGCCTACAGTGTCGCAAAAAATAAGTCTGTAGAAAAAATTTACTGCGCACCGGGAAATGGTGGAATATCAGAACTGGCCGAATGCGTAGATATCGGTGCCATGGAGTTTGAGAAGCTGGCAGCCTTTGCGAAGGAAAAGGAGATTGATCTGACGATCATAGGAATGGACGATCCTTTGGTAGGCGGTATCGTGGATGTATTTGAAGCAGAAGGACTCCGGGTATTCGGACCGAAAAAAAATGCTGCTATTTTGGAAGGATCTAAAGCATTTTCAAAAGATCTGATGAAAAAATATCAGATTCCAACCGCAGCCTATGAAAATTTTGACCGGGCAGAAGATGCTTATGCCTATCTGGAAACGGCTAAATTCCCAATCGTATTAAAGGCAGATGGACTGGCACTTGGAAAAGGAGTGTTGATCTGTAATACGCTTGAGGAAGCCAGAGAAGGCGTAAAATCCATCATGGAGGACAAAAAATTCGGCAGTGCCGGAAATCGTCTGGTTGTAGAGGAGTTTATGACCGGCAGAGAGGTATCCGTTCTCTCTTTTGTTGATGGAAAGACAATCAAGACCATGACCTCCGCACAGGATCATAAACGTGCCAAAGACGGAGATCAGGGCTTAAATACCGGAGGAATGGGCACCTTTTCTCCAAGTCCATTCTATACGAAGGAAATCGATGAATTCTGTCAGAAGAACATTTTCCAAAAGACGGTAGACGCCATGGCAGCTGAGGGAAGAGAATTTAAAGGAATCATCTTCTTTGGCTTAATGCTGACCGAGGACGGACCGAAGGTATTGGAATATAATGCGCGGTTCGGAGATCCGGAGGCGCAGGTCGTTATTCCGAGAATGAAAAATGACATGATAGAGGTGATGGATGCCTGCATTGACGGGACACTGGATCAGATTGAGCTCACCTTTGAAGACAATGCAGCCGTCTGTGTGGTACTGGCATCTGACGGATATCCGGTATCCTACGAGAAAGGCTTTTTGATTCACGGACTTTCTGCCTTTGACGGAAAAGAAGGATATTATGTCTTCCACGCCGGTACAAAAAAGACGGATGAAGGCATAGTGACCAACGGCGGACGTGTCCTGGGCGTGACAGCCAAAGGAAAAGATTTAAAAGAAGCAAGAGCCAATGCATATGAAGCAGTGACCTGGATTGACTTTGAAAACAAATATATGAGAAACGATATAGGAAAAGCAATCGATGAGGCGTAAGATTGAGGGATGATATCATGAAAAAAAGACAGATGACAAGGTTCCTGGCTGCCTTATCCGCGTCGGCTCTGATTCTTATGGGAGGAATCCTCCCATCTTCAAGAACAGCTGCGCAGATGTCAGCAGGAGCTGGAAGTATTTCTGAAAATATCAGTACGACAGAGAATGGACAGACAGATACTGCAGGCAGTGCACAGACGGACAGCCTGACTACTACCGAAGGAAGTGATTCCTCAGAGACCGCCGGGACAGATGGTCTGACCACTACCGAAGGAAGCGATACGACGGAGACCACAGGGACGGACAGTTTAACAGGCACCGAGGGAAGTGATTCCACAGAGACCGCCGGAAGCACGCAGAATGGAGTTCTGACAAGCAGCGCGGGAATTGTGCAGACCGGAAGTCAGGGGGGAATCGGAGAAAAAGAAGAACAAGCGAAAGAGACTAAGGAAAAAAAGGTAGAAGTGGATGGAAAAAAAGTTTCTCTGGAGGAAGCAGTCAGTCTCTATGAAGGAAAAACATCTGAGCTGGAGCAGGAGATTTCACAGTTGAATCAGGAGGTGGCTAAAAATTCCTCATCCAGACTGAAGGCGATTTTTATCTTATCCCTTATATCCATTATCTTTTTGATTATTTTGATTAATTTCCTGATTCGAAATCATGATCTGAAGCTGGATCTGGAGGAAACAGAGAGCGATCTGGAAAAGCTGGAGGAGAAGTATATTCTGCTGCTTTATCCGGAAATGAAGAAACAGAAGCTGACGCAGGAGACCATGGGAAAGACACAGAAGGAAAGCATCGAAATTATGGAAAATGCGATCTTGAAGGATTATACCTCCAAGGCCAAGGTGTCCGAGGTGAAGCTGTCTAATAGTTCCGGAGATATGTTTGCCGAAGAAAAAAAGAATAACGTAGAAAAGGGAAAGAATTCTGAAGCAGAGGTAATCGAGATCAGATCCTCCAAGATTCGAAAGCTGGAGGAGAAGCTTCGGGGACAAAAGGAGCTTCGGGATTCGGATTCTTTAAATGATAGTCTTCCTATTGAAGAACAGATTGCTTTGCGGGAACAGGGAGAAGAGGAAGAACGGACAGAACGTGTAACGGAAGAGACGAACGAGCCGGCAGAACCTATAAAAGAGCAGAATGTGAAACAGGAGCAGCTTCGTCAGAAAGAGCAGAACGCAAAGCAGGAGCAGCCTCGTTCGAAGGAGCAGAACGCGAAGCAGGAGCAGTCTCGTCAGCAGGAGCAGCCTCGTCAGGAAGAGCAGAGCACGAAGCAGGAGCAGTCTCGCCAGAAAGAGCGGAACGTAAAGAAGGAGCGTACTTTTGAGGGGAATCTGACAGAAAAAAGTGAGACGAAGGAAGGACTTAGCGACACGGAAAAGATGCTGTTAGGAGATTTTCCAAAAAAAGAAAAGAAGGTGCCTAAAAAATCCGTTCATCCGAAACCAGAGGTCAGAAAAATCAAAAAACAGGAAAAGGAATTCAGCGATTTCAACCGAAAGATTGAACCGAAAAAGGAAGAAGCAGTCGTTTTGGAAGAAAATCGGAACCAGGAAGCTTCTGGCCGGGAGATTCTGAAAAAAGAGATTTCTCCAAAAGATGCTTCCTCAAAAGAAGTTTCTCCAAAAGATGTTTCTCCAAAAGAAGTTTCTCCAAAAGATGCTTCCTCAAAAGAGGTTTCTCCAAAAGATGTTTCCTCAAAAGAAGCTTTAAAAAAAGAAGCCTCCAAAAAAGAAGTTTCTAAAAAGAGAGCTTTCCCAAAAGAAGTCCCACCAAAAGAAGCTCCCAAAATAGAAGCCTTCCAGAAAGAACCGCGGCAGAAGACCGAGCAACAGGAAATACTGGAAGATGTGGCAAGAAATGTATTAAAAGATAGCCAGTCAAAAGAGAAAGCATTAAAACGAAAAGAAAAGCTGGCAAAAAAGAAAGGGAAAAGGGCGCCGGAGACGGAAAAGAAGACGACAAAACAGGCGCAGGACTCAAAGGAGATTCGACTGGATGATATTCCGATGCATACGGTCAAGGAAGAACTTTTGGATTTTGAAATTCAGGACAGTATATATCAATCAAGATTGGATGGCAGAACAGATGCGATGGAATATCGGCCGGCCTATCATATGGATTCCAGCCCTGCGGGATTTCGACTGGGAGATACATTAGAAAATAATATTGAACAATTTGCCAAAGAAGAGCTTCGTCTTAGCGAGATGAGCAGAAGAGCAGAAAATATTGTATTGGATTCTCAGGAGCCGGATGGCATGGAAACGGAACCACCAATGGACTTACAAATTGATCCGCCAAGGGCGCGCAGGAGAGAACTTGAGAAGCTGGATATTGATATGGCATATGAAAGGGAGAAAAACCTGGATATGGAGATGAAAATCAATCCGCTGCATCATGCGCCGGAACCAAAGAATTCTCAGGGTTCCGATGTGGAAATTTTTGACTTGGATGAGATCTAAGAAAAATGGAGTTGATAGAAATGATTATAGAAATGGATTTTAACAGCAGTGAAGCATTATATATGCAGATTCGAAACCAGATAATCATTGGAATTGCTACTTCAAAATACCAGGAGGGAGATTCCCTTCCCTCGGTCAGACGGCTCGCGGAACACGTTGGAATCAATATGCATACCGTAAATAAGGCATATACGACGCTGCGGGAAGAAGGTTTTATCAAGCTTGACCGGAGAAAAGGCGCCATGATTGCATTGGATGCTGATAAGCTTCAGGCATTGGAGGAATTAAAACATGCCCTGCGGATTCTTTTGGCAAAGGCTGTTTGCAAGGACATCACGCTGGGGGAAATTCATAAAATCGTGGATGAAGTATTTGTAGAATATCAAAGGTGCAACGGGGCAGGCGACAAAAATAGGGAATAGGAGGTAAAAAAATGGAGTTTACGCAGAAGGCTCAAAAGGCTCTTATGCTTGCGAAAAAAAAATCAAAGGAAAATCATCATAATTACATAGGAACAGAGCATATCCTGGTCGGGCTGCTGCGGGAAGGAAACGGAACCGCAGCCAAGGTTCTTACCGCCATGGGAGTAGAGGAGAAAAAGCTGATGATTTTGATCAGCGATCTGATTGCTCCGAATGGAGATGTGGTCCTAAAAGAGCGTGCGGAGTATTCCAAAAGCGCACAGAATGTTATAGCGAACTCTCATCTTCAGGCGGAAAAATTTCATTCAGAAAAGACAGGAACCGAGCATCTTTTGCTGGCAATGATCGTAGAGCGAGACTGTGTGGCGACCCGGCTTTTGCTGACCATGGGAATCAACTTACAAAAGCTCTGCGTAGAGATCTTAACGTCCATGGGAGTCGATCCTGCCGTCAGCAGGGAGTATTTTCAGAGCGGACGCTCGAACCAGCAGGGAAGCCATCAGACTCCAATCTTAGACAGGTTTTCACGGGATCTTACCGATTTCGCAAGGGAAGGACAGTTGGATCCGGTCATCGGACGGGAACGTGAAATTCAAAGGATTGTCCGGATTTTAAGCAGACGGACCAAAAATAACCCTTGCCTGATCGGAGAACCTGGGGTAGGAAAAACGGCAATCGCTGAGGGACTTGCGGTTCGTATCGCTGAGGGAAATGTCCCGGAGGCAGTACAGGATAAACGTGTGGTCAACCTGGATCTGTCCGGGATGGTGGCAGGATCGAAATACCGTGGGGAATTTGAGGAACGCATCAAGCGGGTCATCGAGGAGGTAAAAAAAGCCGGAAATATCCTGCTTTTCATGGACGAGATCCATACTGTGATCGGAGCCGGAGGAGCCGAGGGCGCAATTGATGCTTCCAATATCCTAAAGCCTTCTCTGGCAAGAGGAGAACTTCAGCTGATCGGAGCAACGACTCTGGAGGAGTACCGAAAATACATAGAAAAGGACGCCGCCCTGGAGCGGAGATTCCAACCGGTCATGGTGGAGGAGCCGTCGAGAGAAGAGGCAGTCGAAATTTTGGAAGGATTGCGCAGCCGGTATGAGGCACATCATAATGTCACTATTACCGATGAAGCGATAAAATCCGCCGTTTCCCTGTCAATCCGCTATATCAATGACAGATTTTTGCCGGACAAAGCCCTGGATCTGATCGATGAAGCAGCTTCGAAGGTACGTCTGGAGGGCTTTAAATCCGCCAAACAGATGGAACAGCTGATGGAAGAGAGCCGGGCAGCACAGGAACAACTGGAGCAGGCACTTTCGGAAGGAAATATGGAAGAGGCCTCACAATGCCGGCAGCAGATACGGAAGCTTTCAGAGCATGTGAATCAGTTAAAGACCAGGCAGATCAGAGAAAATTCACGGAAAAAACCGGTCGTAGATCAGATGGAGATTGCGGAGATTGTTTCTTCCTGGACGAGGATTCCTATCAAAAAGCTGGAGGAAAAAGAATCTGTCCGTCTAAAGAACTTAGAAAAGACCCTGCATAAGCGTGTGATTGCCCAGGAAGAGGCAGTCACCTCCGTGGCAAAGGCAGTCAAAAGAGGAAGAGTTGGATTAAAAGATCCGAAACGTCCGATTGGATCCTTCCTGTTCCTTGGACCGACCGGCGTTGGAAAGACGGAGCTGAGCAAGGCTTTGGCAGAGGCGGTCTTTGGAAGCGAAAATAATATCATCCGGGTCGATATGTCAGAATACATGGAAAAGCACAGTGTTTCCAAAATGATTGGGTCGCCGCCGGGATATGTCGGTCATGAGGATGGCGGGCAGCTGAGTGAAAAGGTCCGAAGGAATCCATATTCCGTTGTTTTATTTGATGAGATAGAAAAGGCGCATCCGGATGTGTTCAATGTCCTTTTACAGGTTCTCGATGACGGTCACATTACCGATTCCCACGGGAGGAAGGTAAGCTTTAAAGACACCATCATCATCATGACTTCCAATGCGGGAGCACAGTCTATCATCGAACCGAAAAATTTGGGATTCACAGCAGTGGAAGATGAAAAGGCAGATTATGAACGGATGAAGAACAACGTCATGGAAGAGGTACGGCGTATGTTCAAGCCGGAGTTTTTGAACCGGATCGATGAAACCATTGTGTTCCATTCCCTAAATAAGGAGCACATGAAGAAAATCGTGACCCTGCTGTGCAAAAATCTGATCGAACGCTGCGAAAAGCAGATGCAGATTCATCTTCAGGTCCGGGATTCGGCGAAAAAATTTATCGTGGAAAAGGGATATGACGTAAAATACGGTGCCCGTCCGCTTCGGAGAAAGATTCAGACAGAAATCGAGGATAAGCTGGTGGATGAAATCTTGGATGGGAACATCAAGGAGAACGATACAGTAGCTGTCTCTGTCCGACAGGATCAAATTGCGTTTTCCGTGAAATCATCCGGGAAAGAAAAAATAGTTGAGGAAAATATATAACAAATAAGAAATTTTTTTACAAAAAATTTGTAGAAAAAACACAAATTTTATACTATAATAAAAGAGCAAAGATAATTTTGCGAACTTAATGGAAAAATACACAGGAGGGCACAACCATGGCCGTAGTAGAAGAACTGATCCGTACAGAGGATGATAAGACGATCAGCTTTGGCGATTACACACTCGCTAAAAAAACCAAAAAAGAAAATTTCGAATTCGATGGGGATTTGTACAAGGTAAAAACGTTTAAGGAAATCACGAAACTGGAAAAAAACGGGTTGTTTGTATATGAGTCTGTTCCGGGAACGGCTGTCAATCATCTAAATATTACAGAGGATACGGTCAGCTTCGAGGTAGAAGGACCAGAGGATGCATCGATTACGATCGAGCTGGAGGAGAGCACTTCATACGACATCATCATCAATGGAAAGGATGCCGGACGGATGAAGACGAATCTTGGCGGAAAGCTGTCTCTTAGCGTAGAGCTGGAGGAACAGTCAAAGGTAAAGGTAGAGATTAAAAAGGTAAATGCGTAGATTGACAGACGCAGATCAGTAAAATATGGCAAAGAGTAAAAAAAACACCGTTTTCTTTTGTCAGGAATGTGGGTATGAGTCATCCAAGTGGATGGGACAGTGTCCAGGCTGCCACCAGTGGAATACCATGGTGGAGGAGCAGATATCCCAGTCGGTTTCCGGCAGTCCGGGACACCGTTCCCCAGAGGAAGGACAAAAGCCCTGTTCCCTTGACGAAATTGATATGCAGACAGGAGAACGGATTTCTACCGGCTTTTCAGAGCTGGACCGCGTGCTGGGCGGAGGAATTCTGCCCGGTTCGCTTCTGCTCGTGGGAGGAGATCCGGGAATCGGTAAATCCACCTTATTGCTCCAGGTCTGCAAATGCTTATCTGAGCAGCAGAGAAACATTCTCTATATCTCAGGAGAAGAATCACTTCAACAAATTAAGGTACGTGCAGAGAGAATTGGCACGTTTGGCTCATCTTTAAAGCTTCTCTGTGAAACAAATCTTTCTGTGATTGAAACCATCATTACAGCAGGGCGTCCTCAGTGCGTCATCATAGATTCCATTCAGACCATGTACCATGAAAATGTTTCCTCCTCTCCTGGCAGTGTTTCTCAAGTGAGAGAGGCGACAGGATTATTTTTGCGTCTGGCTAAAAGCCTGCAGATTTCTATCTTTATCGTAGGTCATGTGACCAAAGAGGGTGTGGTGGCGGGACCGAGGATTCTGGAGCATATGGTGGATACCGTGCTGTACTTTGAAGGAGACCGGTATGCCGCTTACCGGATTCTCCGAAGCGTAAAGAACCGCTTCGGTTCGACGAATGAGATTGGCGTATTTGAGATGCGGGAAAGAGGACTGGTTCAGGTCGCCAACCCGTCCGAATATATGCTGAGTGGAAAGCCGGCAGGAGCCTCCGGATCTGTCGTGGCATGCTCTATGGAGGGCAGCCGGCCGATTCTGATTGAGATCCAGGCCTTAGTCTGCCGGACCAATTTTGGAATCCCGAGAAGAACCGCGGCAGGAACCGACTTGAACCGGGTCAACCTGTTAATGGCAGTATTAGAAAAACGCCTGGGACTTCCATTGTCCGGGTGTGACGCTTACATTAACATCGCAGGTGGGATCCGGATGAGTGAGCCGGCAGTGGACCTGGGAATCATTTTGGCAATTGTCTCCAGTTTTCAGGAAAAGGTCATTTCCGACAAAGTGATTGCTTTTGGAGAGGTCGGGTTGAGCGGTGAGGTTCGGGCGGTCAATATGGCACAGCAGAGAGTGGCAGAAGCGAAAAAACTGGGATTTGAAACGGTCATGGTACCGTATGTCAGCATGGATGCCCTGAAAAATATCCGTGGAATCAATATTGTGGGGGTAAGGACAGTAAAGGATGCGATTCGTTCCTCCGTTTTTGCAGGTTGTGAAAAATAGCATTCAATGTTATAATAGGAAAAACGAGTGCATCGATAGGACAAAATGTGGAGAAGGTGAGAGAAAATGGAGCCATTTATATCAGAAAAAATATACAGCTTTGAAACAATGATTACAGAAATAGTAGAATCAGAGGTAGGAAAGAACAGCCAGATCAGGTACCGGCTGGAGCAGTGCATGAATCTGCTGAGAGAGAATTATGTCTCCATCTATGAGATTGATCTGGACACCGACAGGTTTACTACCCTGTTCTATAACAGCAAGCTGACAGGACATTCGATTCCTTTAAGTGGATGCTATAGCGTTATGAATGAAAAATATCTAAATGGTTTTGTTCATCCTAAATATAAAGAGGAGAGAATCAATATTGGACGGATTTCCAGAATCCGTGAAAACCTGATGGGACAGGATTGGTATGAATATGAATACCGGGCCTTAAAGCTTCCGGAAGAGCTGTGGATGCGGGTGGGATTTCATGTCCAGGAGCACTGGTCCGGACAGGCCAGACGGGTGATCATGACGCATTCCTGCATCGTTAAGTCCAAATCCGAGGTCTTAAACGTAGAAAAAAACAGGACGATTCCGAGGCAGGAGGGAGATTCCCGGACGAACCTTGCGATTGAGGAATGGACAGCGTCCTTTGGATTACAGAGGAGAGAGGAATTTTACCAGCTGGCAGAGAAGATAATTGAGCATTCCGAAAAAGGAAGTTTATGTATTTGTTCCGTAGATATTGAGCATTTCCGCATGTTCAATAAATGGTTCGGACGATCCCGCGGTGATCTGTACCTACAAAAGGTCGCGGAATTTCTCAAAAAAACAGAAAAAAAATACGAAGGACTTGCCGGTTATTTTGGCGGAGATAATTTCGTCATCCTGCTTCCGAATGAAAAAACGATCATCAAAAAAATGGAAAAGGAATTAGAAAAGCTTTCCATCCGGATCGGAAGAAATGCGGGATTTCTTCCAGCCATCGGTGTCTTCCGGATCGAAGAAAAAAATATGCGGGTCTTCAATATGTATGATTACAGTCAGCTGGCTGTGAGCCACGTATTCGGGAAATACGAAAAAAGATATTGTTATTATACCAGTGACATGACAGACCGGATCGAGGAAGAGCTCCGGATGATGATGCGGATCAAGGATGCGCTGGATAAAAAAAGATTTACATTTTATGTACAGCCAAAGTGCCGCATCTACGACGGAAAGGTCATTGGAGCAGAAGCACTGGTGCGCTGGCTGGATCCGGAAAAAGGACTGGTCTCACCGGCAGAGTTCATTCCACTTCTGGAGAAGAATGGAATGATCGGGGAACTGGATCGCTACATATGGAAAGAAGTATGTATCTGGCTTCGGAAATGCCTGGATGAAGGAATCGCAATGGTGCCGGTCTCCATCAATATTTCCAGGATTGACATTATGTCCATGAATGTCGTAGATTATTTGTTAAAGCTGACAGAAAAATATAAAATCGACCATCAGCTCCTAAAGCTGGAGATCACAGAGAGCGCCTATACCGAAAATGCCAAAAAGTTCCAGGAGACGGTAAAGCAGCTTCGGGAAGAGGGATTCTATATCTTAATGGATGATTTTGGCAGTGGATATTCCTCATTGAACATGCTTCACAGTGTCAAGGTCGATACCTTAAAGCTGGACATGCGTTTTTTGGATATGGCGGAAGAGGACAAAGAAAAAGGAATCCACATCCTAAATTCCATGGTGCAGCTGTCCAAATCCATGAACCTCCCGATTATTATCGAAGGAGTCGAGACAAAAGAGCAGGAAACCTACCTGCGGGATATGGGATGTCAGTTCGCCCAGGGCTATCTATACTACAAGCCGATGCCGGTCTATGAGTACGAAAAATTGATCAAAGATGTGAAAAACGTTGGAGGCATGGAACAGGTATGACAGAAGCAGTAAATTTTAAGGCAAAGGTGGATGCAAAGCATCTCTATGAGTTTCAGATGTATCACAGCTACCACAGCATTCAGGGGATTTTGTCAATTGTAGTGGCTGTCCTCTGTCTGATTGCGGGGATATCCTCCATTGGTAGGGTATCTGCGACTTATACCGCACTTTATTTTCTCTTTATGTTCCTATTTATCGTCTATATGCCATTGAGCCTGCTCCTAAGGGCAAAGCAGCAAAGTATTTTGTCGGATATTTTTAAAGAAGGACTGGATTATACGATAGACGAAAAAGGAATCATAACGCGGTTCAAGAAAGAAAAAGGAGAGCTTTCCTGGAATCAGGTAACCAAGGTCTGCCAGAGCAGGCATAATCTCATGATCTACAGTTCCCGCGTCAATGTCTATGTGATTCCCAAAGAAGAAATGGGAGAGAAATCAGAGCAGGTCATGCAGCTGGTCAAAAAATATGTGTCGGAGGAAAAGCTGAAATGAAGATCATAGAGGCTCATTCCCCAAAAGAGACCTACGAGCTGGGACGGCAGCTGGCAAAGGCCGCCGGCAAGGGAGATCTCTTTGTTCTCAACGGAGAGCTAGGGGTAGGAAAAACGGTTTTTGCCCAGGGATTCGCGGAGGGATTGGAAATTTCGGAGCCAATGAACAGCCCGACCTTTACCATTCTGGAAATTCACGAAGGAGGGCGCTTTCCACTGTATCATTTTGATGTTTACCGGATAGCGGAGCTGGAGGAAATGGATGAGATCGGATATGAGGAGTTCTTTTATGGCGACGGGATCTGTCTGGTAGAATGGGGCAGCCTGATTCAGGAGCTCCTGCCGGAAAACAGCATCTATATTACCATAGAAAAGGATCTGGCTCGGGGATTTGATTACCGGAGAATCCGGGTGGAAAACGAGAGTGGGAGGATGGAAGATGAAATTACTTGCGATTGAGAGCTCCGGACTGGTGGCCAGCGCAGCGATTTTAGAGGATGATATTTTAGTAGCAGAATATACGACAGATTTTAAAAAGACACATTCCCAGACCCTTCTGCCAATGATCGATGAATTGACGCGTATGACAGAGCAGGATCTTGATACTATTGACGCGATTGCCGTGTCCAAAGGTCCGGGCTCGTTCACAGGTCTTAGAATTGGTGCCGCGACAGCCAAAGGGCTGGCTTTGGCACTTAAAAAACCATTGATTCAGATTCCAACGGTTGATGCGATTGCTTACAATTTATATGAGACTGCAGATCTGATCTGCCCGATCATGGATGCCAGAAGAAATCAGGTCTATACCGGTCTTTACGAATGGAGCGAAGGGTCATTTCAGGTGGTTGAGCCGCAGATGGCTGTCTCCATTGACGAGATCATAGAAAAAATCCGGGGACATCAAAGAAGGGTGATTTTTCTGGGAGACGGAGTCCCGGTCTATTCCGATCGGATCAGAGAAGCCTTGTCCGGGAATGCCATGTTTGCGCCGCCGCATCTGGCCAGACAGAGGGCCGGGGCGCTTGCCGTCCTCGCGGCAGAGTATTACCGGGCTGGAAAAGTCATACGGTCCACGGAATTTCAGCCGGAGTATCTTCGCCTTTCCCAGGCAGAGCGGGAAAGATTGGCCAAAGAAGAGCTAAAAATCACGATTCGCAGGATGACGGAGAAGGATCTGGATGCGGTCGTAAACATCGAGCAGGAAACGATGCAGAATCCGTGGTCGAAGCAGTCCTTTTTAGATTCCCTGGCATTATCCCACACCTGTTTTCTGGTCGCGGAAATGGATGATCAGACCATCGTAGGATACTGCGGGAGCTATTTTTCCACGGAGGAGGCTGAGCTTCCGCTGATTTGTGTAAAAAAAGAGTTCCAAAGAAGAGGAATTGCTGACAAGCTCTTACATCGCCTCTATGAGGAAATGAAGCAGGCGGGGATTTCCCGGTTGTTCCTAGAGGTTCGAAAGAGCAACAAAAAAGCGCGAAAGCTATATGAAAAGCAGGGATTTTCCTATCTGGGGACGAGACCTGGCTTTTATACCTCCCCGAAAGAAGACGCCCTGTCCATGAGACTGGAACGCATTCCCATTGAATAAAAAAAACGGCTGCGTTATACTAAATCGAACGAAAAAATGTCGTTTTCAGCGACTAAAATCCGGCGCGACTTATGAACAAAACGGCAAGCCATTTCGCTCATGAGTATAAAAAGAAGGGTAACAGATAAGTTCAAAATGGGAGGAAAAAACAATGCAGAAAAAAGAGCTGATTTGCAATTCCTGCGGAAAAAGAATCGTATCCGAGAGTGGAATCATAAGGGAAAATGTTTGCGAGGTAACACAGGAGTGGGGATATTTTTCGAGCAAGGATGGAGAAGTCCATTCCTTTACGCTCTGTGAATCATGTTATGATGAAATCATAAAAAAATTTAAGCTGCCTGTGACCATACGCGAGAAGACAGAATGGATGACGGAGTCGTATCATGTTTCCTCCCTTACGATGGAGACGGACGGCGCCTGGGAAGAGTAAGGAACTGTGCGTTACTATTCACAGCCACTATCCCGCAAGGTATTTTCAAGCGCATTTTGCTTGAAAATCCGAGGCAGCAGTGCATCAATAATCTACACATTCTGCTTGTCTTTTTCTCCGATAGCAACAATCAAAAATCACTTAGATAGCTCGCTATGCGCATGATTTTTGACCGTCACTCTCGAAGAAAAATTCAGCGCATAATGTACAGGTTATTTTCGCACAGTCCCTAACTGCCGTTTTTCGCTAACGGTATAAACTGATGCTATAAATCATGACAGAAAAGAGGGAAAAATGTTAGATACTTGTTTGCTTGGAACAGGAGGAATGATGCCGTTGCCATACCGCTGGCTGACCTCCCTGATGCTTCGATATAATGGGAGCAATCTTTTGATCGATTGTGGAGAAGGAACCCAGATCGCGATTAAAAAAAAGGGCTGGACGTTTAAACCCATTGATATCATTTGTTTCACCCATTACCACGCCGACCATATCAGCGGGCTTCCGGGGATTTTATTGACAATGGGAAATGCGGAACGGACCGAACCACTCTGGCTGATTGGCCCAAAGGGCTTAAAAAAAGTGGTAGGAGCGCTTCGGATGATTGCGCCGGAGCTGCCCTTCCCTATAGAATATATCGAGATTACCGAGCCGGAGCAGACCATCTGCCTCAAAGGATATCGCATTGAGGCGTTTCGGGTCAATCACAACGTCATCTGTTATGGCTACAGTATTGTGATTGACCGGGTAGGCAGATTTATGGTAGACAAGGCAATGGAGCAGGGAATCCCTCAAAAATTCTGGAATCGCCTCCAAAAAGGCGAAACGGTGGAAGAAGAGGGCAGAGTCTACACCCCGGACATGGTGCTTGGAGAAAAACGGAAGGGGCTCAAGGTGACATATTGTACCGATACCCGTCCGGTTCCTTCCATTGCAGAGCATGCGAAGGGGGCAGATTTGTTCATCTGTGAAGGAATGTATGGAGAAAAAGAAAAGAAAGCAAAAGCTTTCCAATACAAGCATATGATGATGACAGAGGCAGCCAATCTTGCTAAACAGGCAGAGGTACAGGAGCTGTGGCTGACGCATTATAGTCCCTCCCTGATGCATCCGGAGGAGTATCTGCCGGAAATTCGGAATATCTTTCCGAATACCTGGGTGGGAAAGGATGGAAAATCAGTAGATCTTCTGTTTGAGGGAGAGAAGCCCCAGAAGAAAAAATAGAAGGGGGAATCAGGATGCAGAAACTTAAAATAGTGATCATAGGTATTTTACTGATCGGATTAGTCATGGGATACTTTCTCTATTTGTCAAATAAGACCCAGGGAATCCACGCGACCAAGACTCCAACAGAAAAAAACATGGATGATTCTAAGGAACGGATCGGAGACGAAGGGTATGAGCAGGAAATTTCCAATCTGATCGGGAAAGATCTGGAAAGAGAATATCCGGCGACCCCGGCGGCCGTGCTGAAATTTTTTGGGCGGATCCAGGTCTGCTATTACAATTCCAAGTGCTCAGAGGATCAGCTTTCCAAGCTGGCAGATCAGGCGAGGATGCTGTTTTCAAAAGAGCTGTTGGAGGATAATCCCAAAGAGACGTATCTTTCCAACCTAAAAGGAGAGATCAAACGATATCAGGAGGATGAAAAAACCATCGTCAATCTTTCGGTAGAAGATCCGGAGGGAATTGAAAAGAAAACAATAAATGAAATTGAGTATGCACAGGCAGAGGTGGTATATTATCTGCAGACCAAGGGCGCATACAGTGAGTTGACGGAGATTTATATGTTAAAACAGAACAGCGAAGGACAATGGAAGATTGTCGGCTGGACAAGAGAGGATGAGGATTGAACCAATGGAGAAAAAAGAAGATGTCTATATTCTGGCAATCGAAAGCTCCTGTGATGAAACAGCGGCAGCAGTAGTAAAAAATGGAAGAGAAGTCTTGTCAAATATCATTTCCTCCCAGGCGGCGCTGCATTCCCAGTATGGCGGGGTGGTTCCGGAAATCGCATCCAGAAAGCATATAGAAAAGATCGATCAGGTCATAGAAGCAGCCCTGGATACAGCGGGAAAACAGCTGGAGGAAATCGATGCGATTGGAGTGACCTACGGGCCGGGGCTTGTAGGAGCCCTTCTTGTGGGAGTCGCAGAGGCAAAGGCTATTAGCTTTGCAAAGCAGATACCACTGGTGGGAGTCCATCACATTGAAGGACATATATCCGCAAATTACATAGAAAATAAAGAGTTAGAGCCTCCGTTTCTCTGTTTGGTGGTATCCGGAGGACACACCCATCTGGTTATGGTAGAGGAATATGGCAGCTATCAGGTGCTTGGGCGCACACGGGATGATGCGGCAGGAGAGGCCTTTGACAAAGTGGCAAGAGCGATTGGTCTGGGCTATCCGGGTGGTCCTAAGATAGAAAAGCACGCCAAAGAGGGAAACCCGGAGGCAATTTTATTTCCGAAAGCAAAAATCGAAGGTGCTCCCTATGATTTTAGCTTTAGCGGGATCAAATCCGCCGTACTAAATTATATCAATGGAGCAAAAATGAAGGGAGAGACGATAAATACAGCAGATATCGCAGCCTCCTTTCAGCGGTCAGTGGTCAGTGTTTTAGTCGAGCATGCGATGCTGGCAGTGGATCGCCTTGGAGTGGACAAGATTGCCATCGCCGGCGGAGTGGCAGCTAATGGGGCGCTCCGGGAGGCAATGCAGGAGGCCTGTGACCAGAAGGGAATCCGGTTCTGTCATCCATCCCCGATTCTTTGTACAGACAATGCGGCCATGATCGGTGCTGCTGCATATTACGACTATATGCGGGGAATTCGGCATGGATGGGATCTGAACGCCGTTCCGAATTTAAAGCTGGGGGAAAGATAAAGCTCCTTTCGAAAACAAAAAGAAAAAGGTGAAAGCGTATGTTTGAACATAGAGCGCCTCAGGCAATGGAAAATATTTTTCTGGATATGACAAAAAGAAAAAGCAAAGAGGTGTATTTTTGCCGTCTGGATCGGTACAATGAGAAACTCAAGGAGTTCCTGATAACATATTATGAATGTGCAAGAAAATTCGGAGTCGTGATCGAAGGCAGAATCACGAATCCCACAGAACAGAATCTGGCGTTTTATAATGAGATGATGGGACGGAGCTTTCAGATGAATCTGCCATTTTTGCAGAACAGCCTAAAGAAATGGCTGCCGCGCCTGGGTGACGATCAAAGAAAGAATATTGCCGAGGCCATGTCAGCCGTCCTGACAGAAATGCAGCAGGAAGGAAAAAATGAAAACATTCTCCAGAATACCTACATCAAATTCATGTGCTGGCTGTATTACAAATTTGAACAGGTTTTGAGTCATCTGGGAAAGGAACAGGTTCCCAAAATCCTTTATGAAGCCGAAGTGTCGAATTACGAATTAAAGATCCTTCGCATATTGTCAAGTGCCGGCTGCGATATCCTTCTGTTGGAATTCCATGGATCGGAGGGATATCTAAAGCTGGATCCTTCCGAAAAATATTCCGTAAAGCTGCCAGTTTCTCCAGCTCAAAGCGCAACGGCAGTCCAGGAAGAGGCAGGGGGGACGATTACGATCCTGGAGCTTCGGCAGGCATGGGAAAAGAGGCTGAAGCTGCAAAGATTATATGGCCCGGATCCGAAAAAGACAGCAGCGACAAACGTCTGGCTGGGCAAAGGAAACATTTTTTCCGAATTAAAACGTCCGGTCTCTGAACGGGGGTCAGAAGAACGCTTCTTTTATAATGCGTTCCTTCAACTCAATGGTGTCGAAGATAAAACGACCTACTTAAATGAGCTATATCAATTCTCCCAGCAGTTAAAAGCACAAAAACGAAAAGCTGTGATCATAGAGAAAGAGCTGCCGGCGCCTGGGCCGGAAGAGATTTCAAAAATCAAACGGGGAAACTATAAAAATATCGAAGATATGCTGATGGATCTGTCTTTAAATCTCACGGGGATGAAGGATCAGGAGCTGTTGAAGCTCTGTAAGAGGAGTTTCTTAGAAATCATGAGCAGAGAAAGCGAAAGACCGGGCGAAAATCAGAACCGCCTGATGAATAAGGCGGTCTATCTGCTTTGCTGGATCAAGCGGTATCAGGGCGAGCTTCTGACAGATCTTACGACGATGTCCTCTTTTCTATATCTGGGAGGCTGCCAAAACGAAACAGAGTGTCTGTTCGTAAAGCTGCTGGCCAGGCTTCCGGTCGATGTGATCCTTTTGGTTCCGGACCGCACAAAAAGAAAAGAGCCGTTGTCAGCTATTTTGATGGAGGACACCCCGTTTTATGAAATTCAAGCCACGGAATCCATGATAGTGGAGAGCTTCCCTAAGGAACAGGAGCTGCGGATGGGAACAGCTGCCTATCATGCCGAGCGCGAGCTGGATATGGCACTCTATCAGGATTCCGGAATATACCGGGATTTTCAGTTTAAAAAAGCCGTGGCAGTCACCTTGAACACGATGTATGAAGAAATCGCGATTCTTTGGGATCAGGAGCTGAAATTCCGGCCGAACTTCGATACAACAGGAGACATGGTACAGATGCCGGTGATCTTTGCAAAGGTCAGCGGGGTCAAGGATGCGAATACCTCCCTTTATTGGAAGGGGATAAAGGCCTTGATCACGCCGGATACGCTGGTGATTTCAAAGCTTCCCTATATTGATGCCTCCAAAGAAAACCCGATGCGGCAGTATGCGGTGGAGTTCTATAAGAACGGAAGGCTGATGAAACATACCATCAAGGATCATCCCCAATACCCTTATGGATATCTAAAAGAAGAAACACAGGATTATATTTTGGACAAGCTGCAGCTGTTGATTTCACAGGCTTCAATCAAGGGGGTTGGAGAAAATGGCATGGAGTACACGGTGATAGCGAATATTCTCAACCTGCCCCAGGACATCGTCCGTATGATCCAGAGGTTTGATTTTACCAAAAAGAATCCAAAAATCATATACATCAACACCATGGAGACCATTATTACGATAGAAGACAGCATCCTGCTTGCCTTTTTGAATCTGGTAGGCTTTGACATCATATGCTTTATCCCTACCGGCTATCAGAATATTGAAAAATTTTACAAAAAACAGATCATGGAGGAGCATCAGGCCGGAGAATATCTATACAATCTCCCAGTACCTAAGCTTGCGAACACGCCGGCGGGAGTACACCGCTCCTGGAAAGATAGAATATTTAAGAGAGGACGTTGAATATGGCATTAAATTTTAAAAAACCAGAGACAGAACAAATGACCCAGACCGTAACAGCCGGAGTGACAGCAATACAGGAGCCGGCAGAAACCGCAGTCGTGGAATATGATCCGTCCAAGGATCGCGCCGAACTCACTGCAGCCTACGAAGGCTCAAAGGAAGTGGATGACCTTGCGAGCGAATTGGATGTCTACAATCTTGAGTCCATCGTTTCCTTTGGAAGCAAGTCCGCAGAAGAAATTTCACGCTGCTCCGATGTGGTGCTCAACAGCATGAACATGTCTCAGATCGATGATTCCGGAAAGATGCTGAATGAGCTGGCAAAGATCATGTCGAAATTTGATATTGACGAGATCAAGGACGACCCGGGATTTTTCAATAAGCTGTTCGGAAATATGAAAAAACATCTGGATAAGATTTTGGCAAAATACCATACTATGGGAGAAGAAGTAGATAAAATCTATGTCCAGCTAAAACAGTACGAAAAAGAGATTAAGGATTCGAATCGGAATTTGGAGGATATGTTCCAGTCCAATGTCAATTACTATCATGATCTGGTCAAATATATTTTGGCAGGAGAACAGGGCTGTAAAGAAATTGAGGACTATCTGGGACAGAGACGACAGGCGTTGGAGTCTGCCGCAGGGACGCCGGAGGAGTTCGACATCCGTTCCGAGATTCAAAGTCTGGAAATGGCGCTGCAGATGCTCGAACAGAGGACACAGGATCTGCGTACCGCGGAAAATGTGGCGATGCAGTCTCTTCCAATGATCAAAACGATGGAATTTAGCAACGTGAACCTGATTCGAAAGATCAATTCCGCCTTTATTGTTACCCTACCGGTCTTCAAACAGGCGCTTGCGCAGGCAATTATGCTAAAACGCCAGAAAATTCAGGCAGAGGCGATGTCAGCGCTGGATGAAAAGACCAATGAACTGCTGCTCAAAAATGCGCAGAATACCGTGGAGCAGTCCAAACTGACCGCGCAGCTGGCATCGGGAAGCTCCATCAAGATCGAAACCCTAGAGCAGTCCTGGCGTACCATTGTCAATGGAATCGATGAGACAAAGCGGATCCAGGATGAAGCCCATGAAAAACGGATTCAGGATCAGGCAAGATTGGAAGCTATCAAAAAAGAATTTAATGAAAAATATCATGTACCGAATCGGAGATGAGAATAGCAGTAACAGTTCACCCTTTCGGCTTCTCTGTTACAAAATGCACACGCCAAAGGCGCACAGAGTGGAAATATGCCCTAACGGTCATATTTCGCGCCCACTGCCCCGGATTTTCACACTCTGTGCGCCTTCGGTGTGCAAAAAACGCATGAAAATACCTTGCGGGATAGTGGCTGTGAATAGTAACT